>JAAUSV010000010.1 GCA_012032525.1 Leptolyngbyaceae cyanobacterium SL_7_1 | reverse complement strand
CTGGGAGAAGCCCTTGCCAAGGCGGGGTTCCGCGATGCGATTATGCTGGATTCGGGGGCAAGTACCTCCCTCGCCTACCAGGGCGAATCGCTGGTTCCCTACGAACCCCGCCCAGTGCCCCATGTGGTGGCGCTCATGCCTCCGGTTGATCCCTGTGCGGTGGTGCCCGTTTCCCAGCCAGGCTTGCCATAGTTTTGATCAGGAGCTTCTGGAGTGTCTTCTAACCCCAAACCGTCTCCGGCGGAATCGTCCCACCCCACTCACGTCAAAGTATTTGTTAAACCAGACCGGGGGATTGCTCGATGGCTAAAGCGGCTGTGGCGTGGAGTAAAACGTCGCCAAGTCAAGTGGTTATCGATTTGGCTATTGAGCATCATGGGGTTTGGGTTTGGAGCGCTCCTCGCCTACTCTGCGGTGCTGCCGTCTTTGACTTGGGGAGGAAACCCGTGGAGTCTGTGGGTGGGGGGCGATCGCCCAAGCTCCATCGCCAAGGAACCGCTTTCTACCAAGGATGTGTCTGAATTGGCAACGGTTCCAGACTTTGACCACAATCCCGATCGCCAGTTTGGACATCTATTTTATGCAGAAGCCAACCCCACCCAGTTGATGGTGGTCTCCAGCTACAGCAAAAACCTGGAGCAACGGTTTGAACGGTTGCGATCGGACGCCGCCCTCGCCCTAATGCAACTGATCGACGCCGCCCGGGCAGATGGGGTGTGGATTGTTCCCGTCTCTGGCTTTCGAGATGTCAGCCGCCAGGAAATGCTGTTTGAATCCCGGATTGACGAACTCGGTTCAGAAGAATTGGCAGCGCGATCGGTGGCTCCACCCGGCTACAGTGAACACCACACGGGCTATGCGATCGACCTTGCCGATGGTTTGGCGCGGGCGCGGGATATCAGTATTTCCTTTGTGCAAACGGAGGCGTTTGCCTGGTTGACCGAACATGGAGAAGACTTTGGCTTTGAGCTGTCTTTCCCACGCGACAACGAGCAGGGGGTAAATTTTGAACCGTGGCACTGGCGCTATGTGGGTTCCCCCCAAGCCGATGCCCTGTTTGATCCTCCATGAAGGATCACGCCAAGCACCTGTTATGCGGCTCAGGTTGTCGCAAAGGGAGGTATTTAAAGGCTTATGCTTAATGTTTAAGGCTGAGTTACCACCGCAGTGCTACCAGGTATTCATGATGTTGAGTACTAACCGAATTCCTGCTGGATTCAGAATAATTTCGGAAACACCAGACCTTTGGATTCGATATCGATCAAAAGGAACTGGTCTCATTGTCGCTTTCATGGTTCCGTTTGTATTGATGTTCATTGGGTTTCTTCTATCTGGATTTTTTACGCTTCAAGAAGCACTGCAAGTTGGTCTTTGGCAGTCGATTCGTCTCCTGACAGAGGATGGAAGCTGGAGTTTATTTTTGAATTTATTAAGTATTGGATGGTTTTTCTTTTGTCTTTGGATTTTCAGTATTCCTACACTTTTGATGCTCTGGTTCATTTTTGGAATAACTGAGTTTCGAGCTTCTCAAGACTCATTGGTTGTTGTCCATAGATTTTTGGGTTTTTCCTCAAAGAAGCAAATTCTAAGCCATACTATCCAATCCTTTGTACAGATCAAAGATGGAGGTGAAAATATGGATTCTTTCCCATCCTGGAGATTATTTGTGATTGCAAACCCCAAAGTTTGGTTGCTTGCACGCCAACCTATTGAGAAGAGTGATTGGCTAGGTAGAGTGCTTGCAGATTTTTACAGAGTTCAGTTTGTTCCAAGCGAGAACCGTTAGCAGAACCTGTTGAGCAATTGAGCAATCGCCGCATAACAATTGCGTTGCAGCGGACTGTTACAACCCACTACTATGTGGCTAAGGTTATGGGCAACCGCTGAGTGCAACCGTTAGGCTGTAGCTATCCCATTGTAGAAGTAAGATGACTATGGATTTCACGGCAGCCCTACCAACCTTTGTGGTGACGCTGCGAGAGGGCGTTGAAGCGGCTCTGGTGGTCGGCATTGTCATGGCGTATCTCAAAAAAGCCGATCGCACTCAGTTTTACCCCTGGGTCTATGGGGGCATTGCCGTAGGCATTGTCGCCAGTGTGTTGGTGGGAATTGGCTTTAATGGGGTTCTGTTGGGGCTTGAAGCGATTAATCCTACCTACGCTCCGGTGGTCAAGCAGGCGCTAGAGGGCGGGTTTGGCGTGGTGGCGATCGCCTGCTCAGTTGGATGCTGGTGTGGATGACCCAGCAGGCAAAAGCGCTCAAGGGTGACGTGGAGGCGTCGATCGGCGCAGCCTTGGCAGATGGCGATCGGGCGGGTTGGGCAGTGTTTGGGCTGATTGCGATCGCAGTTCTGCGGGAAGGCTTTGAAACCGTCATCTTCATTGCGGCAAAATTTCAGCAGGGCTGGATTCCGGCGATCGGCGCATTTGCCGGATTAGCCGGGGCAACGATTATCGGGATTCTCCTGTTTCAATTGGGCGTCAAAATCAATCTGCGTCGTTTTTTCCAGGTCATGGGGGTGCTGCTGTTGCTGATTGTGGCGGGATTGGTGGTGTCTGCCCTGCGCCACTTCGACAAAGCGCTGATGGTGCTGTCCCAGATTGATCCGCAGTTCGCTTCCCTATGTCCAGCAACGGGTTCCTGCATCTTAGGTCCGCTGGTGTGGGATGCCAGTGCGGTGTTGC
Source organism: Leptolyngbyaceae cyanobacterium SL_7_1 (assembly GCA_012032525.1). Classification (GTDB taxonomy): domain Bacteria; phylum Cyanobacteriota; class Cyanobacteriia; order Elainellales; family Elainellaceae; genus JAAUSV01. The sequence continues at coordinate 25,516 of JAAUSV010000010.1, read as the reverse complement.
CCGATCGCCAGTTTCCAGGAATTTTGTTGAAATCCTTCTTTGGCTATACCCAGACGCTGTATGTAGTGCAAGCGATCGCCTATGTTGGGTTTCTGGCGATCGTCGGTGGACTCTATTTCCAAAGCATTACGGGCTGGAAGCTGACGGCGGCAACGGGCGATCGCAAGCCGTTGCAGTCTGAGTAAAGGGTCAACACAAAGATCCCCGGCTTCTCCAAGAAGCCGGGATCTGGGGTAGCAGGGATTGATGGAGCAGACTGCTTGCGAATGTAACTACGCCTCAAGCAATTCTTGTAGATCGGGGAGGTGACGGCACTCCCGTTGCACCTGCCCAGCTTCGATCGCGCTGATCAACGTGCTCAGTGCTGATGTACTATTGGAATGACAACCGGGGGTGGCAATCATTTGTCGGAGCAATGCCTCCGACTCAACGCTAAGCCATCCCGTCTGAAGCGCGGATTGCACCAATCTATCAATCATAAGTAGAAAGATACAGCTAGAGATACTTAAGTAGACTATCTATCCTAAAGGGAATATCTATCTTAAAAAATTGATTGCTTCTATTACAGTAAGGACTTTGATCCCCACTGTTTGTGATTCATATCTGCTATTTAATGTGACTCTGATCACTAAGCCACTGAATTCCCTTTTAAAAAACGAATCAAAAAGCGGTTTTAGGTATAGCATATGTAGTCACCAACAGCATGGATGGTGCTCTAGTGAGGGGTTTGCTTCCATGGGGGTAAGGCAAGAGGAGCAGTATGACCAATTCGATGGAACCGTTAAACCAGTTGTCTGAGCCGTCGATCGTGCAGCGGGCACAGGCGGGTGAGCACGAAGCGATCGCCCATTGGCTGAATGCCTACCTGATGCCCCAAGGGGTGTATGCACGGGTGGCACTCGACCGACCGGGTTGTCTCTTAGTGTTAATAGAGTTTAACCAATCGCCCGATCGCAGTCGTTTGATTCGGTTCATCTGCCACCGATTGTGTCAGTTGCAATCGATCCCGTTTACGGCGATTCGGCTGCTGGCGCGGTTCATTGGCACCTCCTTTATCCTCTGGGATCAGACGGTTCACCTTGCCAATTTCAAATCTCCTCGGTTGCGTCGGCGGCGGACGTTGCCAACGAGCAATTCTGCGCTATCTGCCACTGTGCCTGTCCCTGTCCCTGCCCCTGCACCCCGCCCAAGCCAACCTGCTCCCGTCAAAGCCAAACTCCTCAATGCTTTAGCCAAAGTCGATCCAATTGCTACCGATTCTGTGGCAAAGATTTCTCTCACCTTGCCTGTCTTGGCAGGGTCTACCCTAGCGGCGTTGGTGGTGGGGGCGGGGGTGGGCGTGGTGTGGCAATCTAACCTGGTAGAACGCCCTAAAAGTGGCAAGGCAACGACTGCGATCGCCACTCATAGCCCTCAATCCTCCAACCCTCAACCTTCTAACCCTCAACCTTCTAACCCTCAACCCTCGAAAATTCAAACGCCCATCGGACGGTTGCCCGTCCGTTCGATCGCGGTTGCCGACAGTGCTGATCCAGTGGTGACGCTGGCGTTTGCCAGTGAGGCTGTGTTGCGTGACCTGCTGGATGACCAGGAAGGCGATCGCGTCCCATCCCCAGCGCTAGACCCCTACACCCAGGCAGACATCAGCGTTGCCAACCTAAATGCACCAATGGCATCCACCGAGCTCGGGCGATCGATCAGTCGGCGATCGAGCAACTCCGTCAACGGGGTGTGGATATGGTGACAATCGCCCCTGCCCCAGCTCAACCGCTGCGCCCCGTTTTGGATAGTTTGGAATCAGCAGAGATCGCCGTCATTGGAGCAGGGCATAACCGCCGGGATGCTCGCAAGCCGGAAATCATTGAAGTGCGGGGGCAGCGGATTGCCTATTTGGGCTACCACGACTCCGACACGGCGACTGCGCGGTGGTGGCGATCGGGCAGCAATCAAGCGATCGATGCCCAAATCACCGAAGATATCCAAGCCATCCGGCAGCACGTCGATTGGGTGGTGGTGAATTATCGCTGGAGTGGCAACTTGGCGGAATATCCCGCCGATTGGCAAGTGCGGCTAGCACACCATGCCATCGACCAGGGAGCCGATCTGGTGGTGGGACACCATCCCACGGTGTTGCAAGGGGCGGAGGTCTATAAGGGACGGGCGATCGCCTATTCCCTGGGCGATTTTATCTATGCCAACAGCCAAGCGGCACAGCAAAACTACAACACCGCGGTGTTGAAAGTGGCGCTGCGAGGCAAGCAGATGCGGTTAGAGTTGTTGCCTGTGCAGGTGCGGCAATCGCGTCCGGCGATCGTGGAGGGGGAAGACGGCAAGGCGATTCTGCGCTACCTGCAACAGGCGTCGGGGTTATTTGAACAGCCCTTGCAGACGCCGATGGTTTTAGACGGGCGATCGTCAACCCCAGTCCCCCTTGCCCCGGCTAGCCCCTCGGAGGCTTGGAGCGAATCCCCCGATTCCTTTACGGATTACTCTGATCAAGCCCCTCTAGCCCCGATCGATGCCCCAGAGGAGTTGCCCCCGGCGGTGGAGCCGGAGAGCCAGACTGACTCTACAGTGGAAGAATGGTCTGAAGAAGAAGCCTGGGTTGAAGAAGCGCTTCCGGAAGCACCCGCAGACTTTTCAGTAGAGGGCGAGTTTGTAGAAGAATGGTAGTCCGATGCACTGGCTCCGTCGATGGAGCAGAGAAGCATTGAGTGATCACGCTGAAGGCAAAATCATTGTTCCGTTGGTTGATCTATTTCACGCACGCATGACCTATGGCTGACTCCAATCAAACCCCAGCCTCACCCGCCACCACTACCCTCAGTTGGCGACTAATCGGGCACGAATCCTCTGGAATTAAACCCCTGAAGTTGCCCGATCTGTCGCCTCCAGAGCAACCCAGTACTCCATCGCACCGTGCTCAAGCGCACGTTTCCCATAGCGTACTGCCCCCACGGCTAGTTCCTCAGAGGTCTGCCGTTGCCGAGCAGCCCGCTTCTGAGGAGCGATCGCGACTGCCACACCCCTGGCTCCATCGGAATCACCAGCCATTGACCTCCCCTCATTCACGCTTGATCCGTCTCCTGCGCCCACCCCCCTTCCCCCTGCCGCTTCCCCGCTCAAGTTGTTTAAGTCGATTAGGTGGTCAAATGTGGTCTGGGGAACGACCCTCACCTTTGGCACGTTAGCCGCCGCCGCCTTCATCTGGTTGACCAAAGTTCCCCCCCCACCCAACTGTCGGACTGCAACGACCACCTCAATGGAGCGGCTCTATTGCGCCCGTGAAGCCGCCCAATCAGCCGAAATTCCCCAATTGCTGGCAGGGATCGAGTTGGTCAGCCAGTGGGATCGCAATGACCCTTTGTACAATGAGGCACAGGAATCGCTGATCGATTGGTCAAAGACGCTGTTGTGGCTTGCCAAAGAAAAGTTAGATCACAGTGATTTTGATGGCGCGATCGCCCTGGCAAATCAGATCCCTAGCAACAGCCCTGTGCATGAAGAGGCACAGGCAGCGATCGCCGATTGGACGAGCCAATGGCAACGGGGAGAGGAGACTTATACCGCCGCGATCGACGCCCTCAAGCAGCAACAGTGGAACAAGGCATCCGATCTGATTGTGGAGTTGGGCAATTTGCCCCACGACTATTGGCGGTTTCAACGGGCGGGGGAATTGACCCAGACCGTTGCCCTAGAGCGCACCGCCTGGAACGCCCTGCGGCAAGCCCGTACCCTCGCCAAGGGCAAGCAGCCAGAAAAACTGAGTCAGGCGATCGCCTGATGCAGGACATCGACCCCGACACCCACTCCTGGCAACTGGCACAGCCCGACCTGACGGAATGGAGTAAAACCCTAACGGCGGTCAGTTTGAAGCGCTGGCAGTCTGGGGATTTAGAGGGGCGATCGCCCTCGCCCTGCCCATGCCGCTCGACTATGTGTCGGAACCCGTAGTCAAAGATCTAATTCACTACGGACGTGCCCTAGACTTAACCGATCATGCAGAACCACCCACCTGGGAACCCTCCTGGGGCAAACTCTGGAACCTACAGGAAGCCCTGAGTGCAATTCAACCCATCCAGCCCGATAGCCCCCTCTATGCCCCAGCCCAGGCAAAAGCAGCGGATTGGCAAGCGCAGATTCAAGATCTGACGCAACTGCACTATGCCAACCTCACCGCCAGCATCGGGCATCCACTGACCCTGCAACTGGCGATCGACCAAGCCAGCCGCGTTGCCCCTGCTCGCCCCCGCCGCTTGCAGGCACAAACCCTGGTTGCCCACTGGGGGCAAGAGATTGAGCGGATGGACGATCGCCCCTATCTGCGAATTGCCGAGAAGCTTGCGACCTCTGGAACGATCGCCGCGTTTCAGCAAGCCATTGGGCTTGCCAATCAAATTTTGCCAAACCGGGCACTGCGGCAAGAGGCGCAAACGGCGATCGCCCAGTGGCAAGACCAGATCGAAATCCTGGAGGACAAGCCGATCCTGGCGGAGGCACAGACCTTGGCAGCGGCGGATAAACTCCAGGAGGCGATCGACAAGGCAAACACCATTCCCCCCGATCGTGCCCTCCATGCTCAAGCGCAAGCGGCGATCGATGGTTGGCAAACCAAACTAGATGAAATTGAAATCGCTGCCGATCGTCCGATTTTGATAGAAGCGGAGGAGTTGGCAGCCCAACAACGCTACACCCTGGCGATCGAGGCGGCATCCCAAATCGGCAGCGACCGGGCGTTGTATGATCAGGCACAGGCAGCGATCGCCCAGTGGCAGATCGAGCGGCAAGCCCTGCTCGACCAGTGGGCACTGGAAGCGCCTGCTAGCGAGGAATCGGGCTATACAGACTATCCTCCGACAGATGAATATTCTGGTGTGGAGGGTGGAGCCGCCATTGAAGACCCGCTTTACTAAAAATCGATTGGTTTGGCACTTTCCCTGCCCCAACCAACCGATTACAGTAAGGGCAGCCAATCTGCTGTTATAGAGGAGAGACGCTGGTTGCAGTGCAGATCATTTTGATTGAGGATGACCCCATTTTTCGCTCAGGGTTGCGGGTGTGGTTAAATCAGTTGCGCGATGTGCAGGTGCAAGCTGAGTTTGACACCGGGACAACCGCATTGGCATGGCTAGAAAGTAACGCGGGTCGCCCCCGCCCAATGTCGATCAACGCATCCAAATAGCAAGCGACCCGATCGATCTAATCATCCTCAGTGCGACCCTCGGACAGGGACAGCCCCAGGGACAATCCGGTGATCTGCCCGCCCTAGACCTGTGCCAGCAACTCAAAATCCCGGCATCCCACCCTACCAATTTTGATGTTGAGCGCTGCCAAGGAACCCGTGTTGGCGGCAGCCGCTCGGCAGGCGGGAGCGAATGGCTACTGTCTCAAAACCGCCTCCGTCCCCCTGTTAGAAACCGTAATTCGTCAGGTCGCAGCAGGAGAGTCGCGCTGGCTGGTGGCGGCGGCGCCTCGATCGGTCGGCATCGCCGTCCAACCCTCCTGCCGCAATCGCTCCCCTTGCCAATGGGTTTGCTCGGCTACGACACCGAATGCGGCGATCGGGGGTGCAACAAATCGATCAGCGATCGCAGAAGTCACCGACCAACTGCGCACCTTGGAACTCTCCTTGCTTGACCAAGCCGTACTTGCCGGACGCCGCCGGGAACTCATTACGGCGCGTTGGCTGGTGAACCGCCTACTGGCAACCCCTGCCCTGGCGGATGATGCGACAGCTTCGATCGCACCCCCCACCCCTCCGGTTGCGTCTCCCCTGGCGATCGCTGGGAACCAGGGCAACTTCCCCCCTCCACATCTGGTAGCTTGGTTCGATCGGAGGTGACTCCCCTGCGCACCACGCCAATGGAAAATGTCCCATCCTTGATCTTTGACTCTGTGCTCACCAAGCTGCACACTGGGGTGCTGAACCTGACCGAGCAGCCACTGGAGCTGGACATCCTCAAGGAGGACAAGCGGCGAGAGTTGCTGTACCTCACCCTGCGCAAATTTGAAGCGGAACTGAGTGAGTTGCGCTATGCCGCCGTAGCTGTGGATCAACTATTGGAGAAGCGATCGTCCGTTTTGCTCGACCTATGGCAAGCCGTATTGATTGATTTCTTTGGCAGATACTACACAGTAGGGATCAATGGATTTGAGGTGGAAGTGGTGACAACATTGCTGCAAGATGCGGCGGTGGTGCAGGCGCAGCGGCTCGACAAAATTCCCTTTGTCCCCGAATTGCTCGCCCACTTGTTGTTTCAAACTCCGCTGGTGGTAAACGGTCGCCCCTGCGCTCCGGGCAACCCAGACGCCTTGAATCGGGCAGAGATCTTGCTAGAAAATTTGCTCATTCAGATTGCTAACGGGGTGATGCAACCCCTGCTCAACCACTTTGCCGATGTCGAGGCGATCAAACAGACCTACTACGATCGCCGTCTCCTCTCTACCCGCGAAATCGAGCGCTTCCGCAACGATCTGTCCTGGTGGTTCCGGCTCGATCGCCTGGTGAAGGAACCCAAAGCCATGTTTGAAAGTGAATACCGCCTCTTTACCTTGCAGGGACGGGGCATCAAACCCCTCTCAATTTACGCCCCCCGTACGCAAGAACTGGAGCAGCTAACCGGAATTCGCCGCACCGTGACGATCGCCCTCGAAGCCCGCGATGCCGTCTCCCCGCGCCTGCGCTCCGCCCTCTCGGTGGTGGGAAGCAGTGTGGTCTACGTGCTAACGGAGGTGCTTGGACGCGGCATCGGACTAATCGGACGGGGCATTCTCAAGGGCATCGGTGGCGGCTGGCAAGATGGCAAGTTCGATCGGCAAGATGGGCGGAGGGATTAGGGTTAAAGGCAATTGGCAAGACGCCCATTCTCTTGTGGGATGGGCATCTTGCCTATTCGGACTGGGCGGGCAAGATGCCCACCCCACAAGATGTTGGAGGAATGGTGTTACTCCTCCCGCCATTGCCGCTGCCACTCCGCCGCTGTCTGACGAATCTCCTGCCGTTCCGCGATCGACATCCTATCGAGATTATTCAAAATGAAACTCATCCGTCCTTGGGATTGCAGCGTGTCGCGGTGGCGATCGAGGAAATCCCAATAAACACATTGAAGGGGCAAGCGCGATCGCCCGTGCGTTCCTTGGGGCTATATTTGCAGCCCCGACAGTAATCGCTCATGCGGTTAATGTAACTAGCAGAAGCGGCGTAGGGCTTGGAGGCAAGCAAGCCACCATCGGCAAATTGCCCCATGCCAAGCACATTGGTCTGCATCACCCAGTCGTAGGCATCGATGAAGACGCTGTGAAACCACTCCTCGATCGCCTGGGGCAAAATCCCCGCAATCAGCGCAAAATTAGACAACACCATCAATCGCTGAATGTGATGGGCGTAGGCCATCTGCTCGGTCTGGCGCAACACCTGATGCAAACAGTTGATCTCGGTTTTGCTAGAATCCCAGAAAAAAGCGGGCAACGGCTGTGTATGGCTAAAGAAATTGCGCTGGAAATAGTCTTCATCTACATGGTGATACAACCCGTGCATATACTCGCGCCAGCCCAGCACTTGACGGATAAATCCTTCAACACTATTTAGATCTAGATTGTGCTCGTAATAGGCTGTTTCCGCCGCCTCAATTAGCTCCCGTGGGTGCAGCAATCCCAGATTGATATAGGGCGACAACAGGGCGTGCCACATCGTGTCTTCGCCCGTCACCATCGCATCTTGGTAGGGACCAAAGGTGGGCAGGCGAGTTTGAATGAAGCGATCGAGCACCTGCAATGCCTGCGATCGCGTCACTCCCCAGCGAAAGGGTTCCACCTCGCCGTAGGAGGAAAATTCCTCCTGCTTCACCCACTCGATCACCTCACGGGTGATAGCATCTGGCTCAAACCACAGGGTTCTGGGGTGTCTAACTTGCCCTTGGGCGGTTTGCGGTTGTCCTTGTCAAAGTTCCACTGTCCGCCCACGGGCTGCTTGCCCTCCATCAACACCCGCTGCTGCTGCCGTCCCTCTCGGTAAAAGAATTCCATGCGCAGGGTTTTGCGGGCGATCGCCCACTGGTGAAATTCCTCCGTTGTCCACAGGAAGCGGTTGTTGGGACAACGGTGATGGTGCAGGGCAGTTGCAAGCGGCGAATCAGCTTCAGGAACGGGCGATCGTTGGGCTGCATCACCCGCAGTTCAGTGATCTGGTGCTGCTGAATCCATTGCTGCAAGGGCGCTTCAAAGTCCTCTGTCGTTGCGTAGTCTACCGTCCAACCCGCCTCCTTCAGCTCCTTGGCAAAGTGGCGCATCGCCGACCACACCAGCACCAGCTTTTGTCGGTGATAGGGACGCACCTGCACCCAGCGCTTCGACTCGATTAGAATCACTGGCGTCGTTGATAGTTCTGTCGCGCAGCTCTGGAGCGCAGCTTGCCCTGCCCAAAGCTGATCGCCCAATACCCAGATTCCGATCGTCATAGGGAGTGTAGTGTAGAGGGGGTCCGATCGCTACTGCTCAACAGAAGGGTTCTTGTGTCCCATCATGTCTTTGATCAGCAGTTGAATCGCTAATGCGATCAATCCCAGCGTTGCCATCCAAAAAATCGTCGTGCCCAACGCACTCATACCCACCACCAGCGTCCGCACGGCGATCGAAATCTTAACCGCCAGTTCATTAGTCGTCGGCAGGGGTTTATTAGCGAACGTGCTGTGGATCGAAACCGTCAAAAAATACAGGGCTGTTCCCAAGGCTCCAGAGATGATTGCCCCTGTCAAACACCGTAGTGGCGTCGGTTGGTTTGCATCCTTCGCAGATCCCACGATCGTATTAGATGCCGCAGAATTGGGGGTTGGGGTTGGATTCACCATAATCAAAAGGGAATGAAGGGGTCTTGTGTCTATCCTAAAAGAGTTTTCACCCGATCGCCGCCCAAACAAAAATCTCCCTCCTTCTTCTTTCCTCCCTCTTCCTCCTTAATCCCTCAACACATACCCCACCCCTCGCACCGTTTGGATCAACCGCTTCTCGCCATTCTCCTCCAACTTCAACCGCAAATAGCGAATGTAAACTTCGATAATGTTGGAGTCGCCCATAAAGTCGTAGCCCCAGACTTCTTCTAAAATCCGATCGCGGGTAATCACCTGCCGGGGATGGGCTAGCAAATAATCTAATAGATCAAATTCCTTGGCGGTCAGCTCGATCGGGCGACTGCCGCGAAACACCTCGCGGGTGCGGCGATCGAGGCTGAGGTCGTCAAACTGAAGCATTTCGTCATTGGTTTCTTGGGTGCGGCGCAGGTGGGCGCGGATGCGTGCCAACAACTCCTCAATGCTAAAGGGTTTGACCACATAGTCATCTGCCCCAGCATCGAGTCCGGCAACTCGATCGCCAATTTCATCCTTTGCTGTGAGGAAAATCACCGGCACCTTGCTGCCCGTGGTGCGCAGCCGACGACACACCTCCAACCCCGACGCCCCCGGCAACATCCAATCTAAAATCACTAAGTCAGGATTGACTTCACGGGCACGGGTTAAGCCAGCCAAACCATCGTGCTCAATGCTGATCTGGTATCCCTCACAACTCAGCTCCAATTCAATGAATCGAGCCAGTTTGACTTCATCTTCAACCAGCAAAATATGGAATGCCATTGCTTCATCTCCTTGTCAGTCGTGGGGCAGGTCGGGCGTTTAATTAACCGATCGTGAGGGTTGTATCGATAGAATATTGGACTCTGCGTGGTCAAAGGTTAGCAGGAAAGTGCTGCCTTTCCCAGGAGTCGATCGCACCGCAATCGATGCCCCCATGCCTTCTACCAGGGCTTTGGTAATGGCTAATCCCAGTCCGATGCCGCCTGTTGTCCGGGCACGGGAGGGATCGACTCGATAAAACGGTTCAAAAATTCGGGACTGATGCTCCAGTGGAATGCCCACCCCCCGATCGCAAATTTGCACCGTCACCCTGGGTGCGTCCGAGATCAATTTCAGCGTCACAGGCTCGTGCTCAGCCGAAAATTGCATGGCGTTATTTACCAGTTGAATCAGCGCCTGCGTTAGGTAGTAGCGATCGGCAAGCACCAGGGAGGACTGGGAATCTGCCTCCACCACCAACCGCTGTCCTGTGGCGTTGACTAGGGTGACAACTTCCTCTAGCACCTCGTGGAGGGAAACGATCTTTCGATCAAACGTCACCGCTCCACACTCAATGCGGGCTAAATCGAGCAATGCTTGCAACAGTTGAATTGTGCGCTCCGTTTCCTCAGCACAGATCTGCAACGCCTCCTGTTGCTGTGGGGTGAGATTACTGCCCCGCTTGAGGGTGCTCTGCAAATAGCCATAGACCACGCTCAGAGGCGTCCGCAATTCATGGGAAACCCCACTGGTAAACTGCCGTTGTTGTTCGCCCGTCTTCGAGAGTTGATCCTGCAATCGATTCCAGGTTTGCACCAATTGCTTCATCTCGCTGGGCACTTGGGTGGGGTCAAACCGAGCTTGGCTGCCCACCGGAACCGTGGCGAGTTGATTGGTCTGCCGCAGGGGAGAGAGCGATCGCCAGATCAACACCGCTCCCGTCCCAATCAACGTCACCACCGCCAAGACAGTGCCAATGCCCAAGCTCCGAGTCAGCGATGCCATCATCGCGTGATCCGACGTAATATCCTTGGCAATGTAAAACTGGCTGATTTCGCCGTCCATGGGCAATCTCATACTGCGCCACAAAATTTGATGGGCATCGACCCGTTGAATTTGGGGCGCAGGGGAATGGGAGAAGGCGGTTAGATCTTCCTGGAAGGGGCGATCGGGGGCATTTTGGGAGCGGGCAATCATCTGACCGTTGCTGTTGTTGACCCACAACCACACCTCCCGTGTGGCACAGGTGTCCAACACCCGTTGCAGATCGTTAGAGTCCTGGGGATGCTTGTCCACCATCATCTGTGACAACTCCGTTGCCACAGTTTCTAGATCCGCACTGTAGGTTTCATACACGAGGCGCTGCATTTTCCAGCTCGTCCAAAATGCCAGCCCTCCCAGCCCTAGCAGTGATGCCGTAGCAATCCCCAACGTCAGGCGAAACTGAAGCGACGCCGGATCAACTCCCCTGCCACTCAACTGCTTCCAAAATTTGGCAATCGCCTTCATGCCGTGCCTAACTCTTCGTACTGAAATTACGGAACCAACACACTAGACCAGGGGAAATTTCTAGGACAACTTCATGAGAACTTTGAGGAAGTTAGCGGTTCTGGGGGTCAATAGGGTGCGTCGGTAGGCATCGGCTGCTTTTTTAATTGCCTCTGCTTGGGTCGGATAGGGGTGAATCACCCCAGCAATCTTACCCAATCCGACTTTATTAACCATTGCCAGCGTAATTTCGCTAATCAAGTCGCCCGCGTGGGCGGCGACGATCGTTGCTCCCACAATTCGATCGCTGCCCTCCTGCACATGGATTTTGACAAACCCTTCGGTTTCCCCATCGGCGATCGCCCGATCGACATCCTCCATGGGAATGGTGAATGTCTTGAGGGCAATTCCTTGGGCACGGGCTTCGTGCTCATACAAGCCCACATGCGCCACTTCCGGTTCGGTATAGGTGGCCCAGGGCATGGTTAACTGATTGAGCTTCGATTTCCCCAAACCAAACGGAGAAAACAAGGTGTTTTTAATTACAATCCGAGCAGCCGCATCGGCGGCATGGGTAAATTTCCAATTCATACAAACATCGCCAGCCGCAAAGATGCGGGGATTGGTGGTTTGCAAATAGTCATTCACTTGCACTCCTCGCCGCCGATCGTATTGCACCCCAACCACTTCCAGATTTAACCCCTCGACATTGGGCGATCGCCCTGCCCCCACCAAGATCTCATCGACCTCAATCGACCCCGGTTGACCCGCCATCGTGTAGTGCAACACTTTGGTGCGATCGCGTCCTTCCACCTGTGCCAGTTCGACTCCCAGGAGCAATTGAATCCCCTCTGCCACAAATCGCGTTTGAATAATCTCGGCAGCCTCGGCATCTTCCTTGTCGAGAATGTGGGAATTTTTGTGGAGCAACACCACCTCCGTGCCCAATCGCTGAAAGGCTTGGGCTAGCTCACAGCCAATCGGACCTGCCCCAATCACCGCTAACCGTTGGGGGCGTTCCGTCAGGTTAAACACGGTTTCATTGGTCAGAAACCCAGCCTCCGCCAAGCCGGGAACCGAGGGACGGGTAGCCCTCGCCCCGGTTGCAATCACTGCCTTTTTAAATCGCAGCCGATCGCCCCCAATGTCGATCGTGTCGCCATCCAAAAACCGCCCTTCGCCCAAAAATACATCCACCCCCAACTTTTGGAATCGCTGGGCAGAATCCACATGGCTAATCCCAGCCCGCAATCGCCGCATCCGCTGCATCACCGCCCCAAAGTCTATGTCTACCCCATCCGCCGCTACGTGAATGCCATAGTCCTTCGAGTCGCGGATCAGCGAGGCGACCCGCGATGCACTGATGATGCACTTGGAGGGCACACACCCCACATTCAGGCAGTCCCCGCCCATCAAGTGTTTTTCGATCAGGGCAACCTTGGCTCCCAATCCAGCGGCTCCGGCGGCTGTCACCAGCCCTGCCGTCCCTGCTCCTAGCACAACCAGGTCATATAACCCAGCGGGCGTAGGGTTTACCCAATCCGCAGGATGTCCATTGGCGACTAAGTGCTGGTTATATTCGTCCATTGGGGGGACGGTGACATTAGCGATCGCTGGGGACATGCTCATCTCCTAATAACGGGTCTGCGGGAGCCACACTTTGATCGAGGGCTTGCTTTGCCACACGGGTGACATACACCGTCACAGCAACCGTGGCAACGAAACCGATGATCCGAATTATCCATTGAATCCGCTGGGCTTCGGGGCTAGCGGTTTGACCCTCTGCTCCAATCATGGCAAGACTGCCCACCAAGGAGCCAATATAGACGTACATCACCGTGCCGGGAATCATGCCGATAAAGCCCAAAACGTAATCCTTCAAAGACACCTGGGTAACGCCCAACCCATAATTCAATAGGTTAAAGGGAAACACGGGCGATAGCCGGGTGAGGGCGACAATCTTAAAACCTTCGTGGGCGATCGCTGATCAATGGCTTGAAACTTGGCATTGCCTTCGATCTGTTTTGCCACCCACCCCCGCGCCAAGTAGCGACCAATCAAGAATGCCAAGGTTGCCCCGATCGACGCCCCCAAAAACACCCAGATCGATCCCAACACCAGCCCAAATACTGCTCCGCCGCCCAGGGTCAGCAGGGAACCGGGGATAAACAACACCGTCGCCACGCTGTAGAGGGCAACAAAGGCGATCGCGCCCCACGCTCCCAACCCATCCACCCACACCAAGGCAGACTGGAGGAGTGCTTGGATATCAAACTGTTTTGCTAAGACGATTAAAGCAACCACCACCACCGCACCAATTACCAGTTTCACAATAGAGTTGAGGCGAATTGTCGATCGTTGAGTCATCAGTTAACCTCAGTTTAGATGCTATGCCAGCCGTGATAACGATGAAACCAGTTAGGTTTTAGGGCTTTTACATCAGATAGTTTTTACTTAATTACCATTCAAACGAAATAAGCTGAAGATTACCTGAGAAATAGCTTGGCGTCGAATAATATCCTGGGTCGGTAAACCTGAGGGTTTGCTCCGACAATCTTTACAAAAACTCAACGCATTTTGTCCGTAAGCAGGCAGAGGAACGATGAAGATGTGATTAACTCTGCCGATTAAGGTTGGCAAATCCTTTGCTTTGGAGCCACTCTATAGGGACGTTCCCAGTTCCCAAAAGTCACTCTAGCCACTGTTTTGCTTTATAATAGGAATTTACTCCGTAAAGCAGAATGGTGGGCGATACCCTCTATGAAATCTAATAAGCAAACTAAGAAAATGAGATCAAACGGGTACGGACGAAATTCTGAGTACGAGGTGGTTCTGCAAACTTTGGCAGAGAAAGGGTTACTATCTGAACCCATCCTGTCCCAGCCGTCTGCGCCTGAAGATTTAAACAGTCGCTACCTGTTTCCGCATGAACCTAGTCCCGAACCAACCATCTACAGCACCGTTAGTTACCAGACAGACTACCTTTCCTAGAACGACTGACTTACCAGTCCAGTCTCCCAAATATTGGGTCAAGGAAAAGGATCGCTATCTCCGCCAGTTGCTGATTGAAGATATTCAAGATCTGACCGATCGAGAATTGGTGGTCTACTTCACCAATCAAGGCATGATTGACTTTCGAGATGCGGACGATATCTCGGAGGTTCTAGACGATTGCAGCACCCGCAAGGTGGATTTACTGCTGCAAACTCCCGGTGGGATTGTAGACGCCTGTGAGAAGGTGATTAGCGTGCTCAAACTGCGGGTGGGCACCTATCGAGTGATTATCCCCAGTTGGGCTAAGAGTGCTGGAACCATCATTGCGCTTGCCTCCAGTGAAATTGTCATGGGAGTGAACTCAGAATTGGGTCCGATCGACCCCCAGTTCAACAGCATCCCTGCCGAGTTCATCAAAGACGACCCCAGCCAGCAGTATCCCGTGCGCCAGATCGCAGAAAGTGCCATCAAACGCACCCGCAAACTGGCGAGTCAAGTCCTCAGCAAAGGCATGCTCAAAGGGCAAGACCAAATGCGAATTGACAGTCTGGTCGATCAACTTTCCTCTGCCCAGAGCTATTCCTCCCACGGGGCGGTGATCAATGCGGAAGAGGTGAAGGAGTTTGGGCTAAATGTCCGCTTCCTCCACTCCCAAGACGAGCTGTGGAAGAAGTTGTGGCTGTTGTACTGTATGTATGACTTTGATTGCCAGCGCAATGGCTACGCCAAGCTATTTGAGGGGGCAAGGGTGAGCATTGCTCGCCCCTTACCCCCCAACGGGCAAGGGTAAGGGGCGAGCCTGAAAGTGAATTGCTGACGGATCACACCCGCTTAAATCCCTCAAACCACTGACGAATGGAACACCGATCGCTCCGACTGCTGATGAAAATAAGTTCCTACCAGATCACAGGCTAACTGGGGAGTAACGCGGGTGTGGTGGGTTTTGTCGGGCATGACAATGTTGGGACCTGCCTTGCATTGCTTCATGCAGCCTGTCCCCTTGATCACCACACGATCGGTGAGTTCGTATTCTTCCAAAGTACTTTGCAGGGCTTCTGCTACGGCGTGTCCACCGCGTTTACAACAGTCGGATTTCTGACAAACCAAGATGGTGGCTCGTTGTTTGGCGGGTTTTGTGACAATGGACTCGGCGAGGTTTAAAGAACTGATGCGATCGCCTGTTATTGCCAAGCTATCTGAGACCGGATGTTCAGAAATAACTTGAATCCGATAGGCTTTGACCTTGAGGTAGCCCTTTTTCTCGCAGCGTTTTTGGTAGCCTTCGACTCGAATCCATTCCCCCAGAGCCAGCATTCGTCCAAGGGAAGTTCGGGCTTCCTTGGAGAGTTTGATGATCTGTTCTCCAGTTGCGGTGGACAAGCGCAGACGTTTGATCTTGTACCCATCTTCTAGAATAAAGCCTGCAAATTTCCCTTCTATGACGAAGGAAAACGGCTGGTCGATCGTAGTTCTACCCATAGGAGCCCTCTCAGTCAGTTGTAGTAGATGTGTGAGATGGAAATTGTACAACAAGACAAACTACCAAGACTGCTCTAACCAATCTACTAGTTGCTGTCGTGGAGTCGTGAACTGGCGAACAACACTCCAAAGCTGAATGGCGAGGTGAGGAGTGCTAATGTCAGCTCGTAAATGACCATCCCCGGAGCAACCACAGGGAATCCCCAATTCTTGTAGGCGTTGATAGACTTGCCAGCGATCGCTCCGAGAAACTGCAACAACCTGTCCAAACGAGCTTAATGAATGAGTAGAATCCATGGGTTAGATAATAGAGACGAAGTTAAACAAAGGGGATGGGTGCTTGGTTAACGATCGCTAGTCTGGGAAGGCGCACAGCCGACGCTTTTATCTCAACCCAAGGGGGTCTAATAGCCAGAGCTTATTGACAAAAGGTCTTTACCCAATCAAAGCCTATACTTTAGAGTTGATAGCCATTATAGTTATCACTAATGCCGCTTCCAGTGCGGTTTAGGAGCATAACCCATACTTCTTGTTGAGAAGGATATGCAACAACACTTCTCTATCATAGGGGGTATGGGGATCGGTTGCAAACCTTTTGCAATAAATTTTTCCCTCCTTTTCTTTCTCTTTAGTCTCGCAAATTAATTAATCTGGAATATTTTTAGAGAAGCGCGCGGAGCCGCGCCTTCTCTCAAAAATAATTCGGTTTTATTTAATCCATGATCCTTAGTCTCTACCCTGCCTCCTTCGTCAACCATTGCTGATTTAGAAAAACCAACAAATCACCTAGGGTTGAAGGTTGTAGCGGGTGCAGGTTAGCACTGATATCTACCCTAAAGGCATGCCAGAAATCTTGGCAGAGCTGGATCTCCCAATCAAACCAGCAAACCTCTGTCCAGTGCAGGTCTTCTGCAAGACGATCGCCCATTCTCACATGGGCAAACCCAATGCCAGAGTAATGCCCTAGGCGGGTGTAGCTAAAGTGGGCGATCGCTTGGGTAATCCCTAGGGGTTGGCAGTGTTGGTCAAACCAGTCGCTAAATTCTAGGGCAGGGCGATCGCCCAACCTTTGATTAACCTGACGGCGAACCCGGAGATTTGGACTTAAAAGCCCATAGTATCGAACGCTGAGGAAAAGATTTTTCAGCCTGTCTAGCATAGATAGAAAGAGTGACTGCTTAAAGGCTAAGCGTTTTTTCCAGTGTTCCCCTTTACTCGGTGGTGGGGCTAGCAGATCTTTCTAATTCTTCCTGTTAGGCTAGACACAGGAGGGTCCTTCAATCCTGTAGAAATCTGGAGTAGATGGCTGAGGAATGAATTGATTGCCTCCCCTGTCGATGTTTGAGAGAAGAACACTGTGCCCCATACGATTGTGACCAACACCTGTGAAGGAGTGGCTGACTGCGTGGATGCATGCCCGGTGGCATGTATTCACGAAGGTCCAGATAAAAATGCCAAAGGGACGACTTGGTATTGGATTGACTTTCCAACCTGTATTGACTGCGGCATTTGTCTACAAGTTTGCCCAGTTGAAGGAGCCATCATTCCTGACGAAAGACCTGACCTCCAACGAACCCCTGCTTAGGGCAATCCAGCATTAAGAAGATGGGCGATCGCTGTTTTGTGGCATCGTCTTCTGCTAAGATATCTAATCTGTGGCTTGTAATTATGAGCTACATTTTTGGAGAGATGGCCGAGTGGTTGAAGGCGCAGCACTGGAAATGCTGTTTAGGGGCAACTTTAACGAGGGTTCGAATCCCTCTCTCTCCGTTCCCCACTCTTTAGAAACATTTGTAGGGTCACAGCACTGCTGTGACCCTACAGCATTTGGTAGAACAATTAGGCAGGTTTGGACGATCGCACCATCCGCCGCTGCATCAGTAGTCGTTCAAAACTCAGGGCAGAGACTCCCAAGGTCACAATCAAAATGCCTAGGATCTGAATTGGTTGTAGCCGAGTTTGATCACTCGGAATCACCCAGAAAGCAAGCAGGGCAGTCAGCACTGGACCACTAGAGGCAACGATCGACGCCATTGCCGCCCCCATAAATCGAACTCCAAAGTTGTTCAGCAGATACCCTGCTAAGGTCAGCCCCCCTAAAATCACACCACTGGTGATTAAACCCAGCCGACTTTCGGGCAACACATTGACATTCAGCCTCAGCCCCAGCAAGCCCTGCTCTGCGCCAAATAGGGCAAGACTCAAGCTGGTTAACACAAAGATGGCGGCAAATTGAATCAAACTCACTGGCACCGGATGCAGCTTACGGAAGCTGATCTGCATGGAAATCAGATAGAAGGCGAAGGCAACGCCCGATATCAGGGCTGACACCACGCCCAAGGAAACATTGCCACTGGACGCAGCCACGGCGGTGGTTAGCCGAGGATAGGCAGTACAGATAATTCCCAACAAAATCCCCAGCATGACGGCAAACCGTAGGGAAGTGGGGCGATCGCTAAACAGCAGCCAAGCCAACGGAATCGTCACCAAAGGATACATAAATAGGATGGTGACGGCTACAGCCGGACCAACCTGAGCGATCGAAATATAAATCAACACCTGGGACAAAAACAGGAAAAACCCACTGCCCACCACCGTTACCAGCAGGGCGCGATCCTTGGATAGGCAAAAGGCTTTGATATCCTTCCAGGCAGTCGGGTAGAGGAACCCCGCCAAAATCGCCATCAGGGGCACCACGATCAACATCCGCATCCAGAGGATGAGGAGCGAGTTGCCGATCGTGTTGAGTTGGATGTAACCACCCACTTCCCAGGCGTTAAACACATTGCTGGGATTGGCAATGATTCTGACCACGACGTTGTGCAGCGATAGGGCGATCGTAGACAGCAGAATCATCACGAACCCAATCTGAAATTGCGATAATCCTAGCGATCGCAGGGAAAACCGCACTGGCATGATGGTCGGTTCTGGAGCGATCGCCGGAGCTGTGGAGAGGACGGAGGAGGCATTCACCCCCCGCGATTGGGAGGAACGAGTGTAGAAGAAAATGGCGGCGATCGCCAACCCCACCAGCCCCAAAATCGGCAACCCCAACCGCTGCGGCGTGCCGCCAAACTGAGCCACCACCCACGCAAAGAAGAAGATCAGGGCAATGAATCCCAGGGTGAGCGCTGACCCGATCGCCATGAATTCTAACGCGGAGCCAGCGGTCGGAGTTGGCTTTGCAGTGCGAGATTCGCCTCCATTAGGCAAGTGCGGCTGAACGGAACCGTTCTGATGGGCAGTGGCAGGGCTAATGGGTTGGGGCAATGGATAGGGCTGGGGAGCCGATCGCCCCCCATTCTCATGGGTTGGCACGTTCCCCAGTCCCACCGTTGGCTGGGCAGGGGGGGAGGGCTTGGTCATCTCCTGCTGGAGTTGGTGGCTCAACCGACTCACCAAGGCTTCTAAAATCGCCTCCCCCTGTTGCTCCAGGGTTTGCATCCGGTTCAACTGTTGCGACAGGTTGCTCTGGTAGCTATTCAAATCCTGTCGCAGCGATTGCAGTGTTTGCTGGAGGGTGGTGTCGAGGGCAGAGAGGGACTGGTAGGTCGTCCCTTGATAGCTACCTGAGAGAGCAGGTTGGGAGGGGTCTTGCTGCATCCGTTGGCTCAGCACGGCGTAGAGGTGGGTTGCCATCACCTTTGCCAGTTGTTTTGCCCAGGCTTGTTGTTGTGCCAGTTGGTGTTGGGTGAGCAGGTCTTGTTGTTGTGACTGCAACATCTGCCGTTGATCGCGCAATCGATCGATTTCGTGACGTAGGCGCGATCGCTCGGCTTGTAGTTGTTGAATATCTTGGCGCAATTCACTCACCACATCCTGTTGCAAGGCTCGCAGGTCTTGCGTGACTTTTTCCAACGCCGTTTCAACGGGTTGGAATTTTGATGCACTGGTGAATTCGGGTTTGTCTGACAGCCCCATGAATATGCAGCCCTATGGATGTGATTGGACGGTGTAATCAAAAACTTGTCCCAGATCCCCGGCTGCTCGAAGCAGCCGGGGATCTGCCGCAGCCAAAGATCTTGTAGACAAGCGACGGAGACTAAATATGCTACCCAAATTGCCCATATTCTACTGAATAAATGGGGCGACGCACCGTAAATCTCTACAAGATTAATAACGTCTAACCAATCGATCGCCCTCACTGCCCAAATGTTTCTAAAGTTTCTCAACCCTGATCTAGAGTTTCACCAAACACGGTAGAGTGCTTACGATACCCGGTTTGCTTGACCCATGAGTGCTACTCCCAAAATTATTGTTCTAGACGATGACCCGACTGGCTCCCAAACCGTCCACAGTTGCCTATTGCTGATGCAGTGGGATGTGGAGACGGTGCGATCGGGGTTGCGTGATGCCTCGCCGATTTGCTTCATCCTCACCAACACCCGTGCCATGACCCCGGCTCAAGCCGACGCCACCACCCGCGAGGTCTGTCAGGCGGTAAAACAGGCGATCGCCCTAGAATTCATTCAAGATTATCTGGTGGTCAGCCGATCGGATTCCACTCTGCGGGGACACTACCCGGTGGAGACCGATGCGATCGCCGACGAACTCGGACCCTTCGACGCCCATTTTCTCACGCCTGCCTTTTTTGAGGGAGGACGGCTCACCCGCGACAGTGTGCACTATCTGATCGTCAATGGCGTAGAAACCCCTGTGCATGAAACCGAATTTGCCCGCGATTCGGTGTTTTACTACAGCTATAGCTATTTGCCAGACTACGTGGAGGAGAAAACCCAGGGACGGATTGCTGCCAACCAGGTCGAGCGATTCTTGTTGGCAGATATTCGATCGGGTAGTCTCGATCGCCTGGTGCGCCTGCACGACAACCAATGCGTAGTGGTCGATGCCGAAGCCCAAGCTGATTTGCACCAGTTTGCCACTGATGTGCTGACTGCCGCCGCCCAGGGCAAGCGATTTCTGTTTCGCAGCGCTGCCAGTTTGTTAACCGCACTGGCGAACCTGCCACCCCAGCCGATCGCCCCCACAGACATGGCGCAGTCTGTCAAAGACAGCCGCCCTGGCGCTGTGATCGTTGGCTCCCACGTCAAGAAAACCACAGAACAGCTTGAGCAATTATTGTTGCTCTCCAGCGTTGTGGGCGTTGAGGTGGATGTCTCGCAGTTACTAGACTCCTCCAGCCAACGCAATCTGCTGCTGCAACAGATTCTAGAACAGGCGGAGGCGATTCACTCCGCTGGCAAAACGCCCGTCATCTACACCAGTCGTCAAGAATTGCCCTTTGCCGATGTGCAAACCCGCCTCAGCTTTGGCGTGGCGGTGTCCGCCCTGCTGATGGATGTGGTGCGGGGATTGCCCCCCACGATCGGGTTCTTGATCAGCAAAGGTGGCATCACCTCCAACGATGTGCTCAGTACCGGACTGGCGCTGACCTCGGCACGGCTGCTGGGACAGATCGTTCCCGGTTGCTCCGTTGTCCGCACTCCTGCCGACCACCCCCAGTTTCCCGATCTCCCCGTGGTGCTATTTCCGGGGAATGTGGGCGATCGCGATTCATTGGCGATCGCCTATCAGCGTCTTTATCCGGATCAATCACCCAACTGACGCTATAAAGGCATAAAACAATTTTGTTTAGCCTGTTCCGAAATTCCCACCGACGATTACCATAGGGAGACGTTATCCCCTGTACTAATCACGATTGGCTGTTAGTGCTTAGCGATTAGCAATTAGCCAATCGTTCAACCCCCGACCTGCCCTTTCACTTCCCTTTCATGACTTCCGACTCCTCTGCCCCGGCTTCTGTATCTGCCATTTCTCCTGTCACAGCCGATACAACTGCCCACCTCCAAGTTCGTTTCAAAACCGAAAGTGGACGACTATTGCTGTTGTTGCCGCCAGAAGACGCCACCGCATCGGGTTGGGCGGATGTGCTGCAACAACTCAAGCATCGGTTAAATTCGGGCGATCGCTTTTGGCAACCCTACACGGCGGTGCATCTAGTGGCACGCGATCGATTATTAGATGTGCGGCAGCTACAGACGATCGCCGATACCCTGACCCCCTACCAACTGCAACTGAAGCGAGTCTATACCAGTCGGCGGCAAACGGCGATCGCCGCTGTGACGATTGGCTACTCGGTGGAGCAACACGTGCCGATCGCCCACCTGAATCCGCCCACCGAAGCCGGACAGGCATTGGCTGATCCGCTGTATTTGCAAACCACGGTGCGATCGGGCGTGGAAATCCGCCATCCGGGAACGGTGGTGATTTTGGGAGATGTCAATCCGGGCAGTTCCGTGGTGGCGGATGGGGACGTGATTATCTGGGGGACGTTGCGCGGGGTGGCGCAGGCAGGAGCTGCTGGCAATTCCCGCAGTCTAATCATGGCGCTGCGGATGGAGCCGACCCAAATTCGCATTGCTACTCAGGTGGCACGGGCACCGGAAACTCCGCCCACCCAGTATTACCCCGAAGTTGCCTACGTCTCCAGTGAGGGCATTCGCATTGCCAGGGCGAGTGAATTTTCCAAAGCTCGTTTGTTGCCCCAACCCACCTGATTACCGCTTTTAAGTTAGTATTATTCATTCATTAACATCACTAGATATGAGTCGCATTATTGTTGTTACCTCTGGCAAGGGAGGCGTTGGCAAAACCACCTGTACCGCCAATATTGGCATGGCGCTGGCGCGGCGCAACCATCGGGTGGCAGTGGTCGATGCCGACTTTGGATTACGGAATTTAGACTTGCTGTTGGGCTTGGAAAATCGCATCGTTTATACGGCGATCGAAGTTCTCACAGGGGAATGTCGCCTCGAACAAGCCCTGGTCAAAGACAAACGCCAACCAAATCTTGCCCTGTTGCCCGCTGCCCAAAACCGCACCAAAGACGCGGTGACTCCAGAGCAAATGAAACAGGTGGTCGATGAAATTGCCAAGAGCTACGATTACGTCTTAATCGACAGCCCCGCCGGAATCGAAATGGGCTTTAAAAATGCAGTGGCAAGCGCCCACGAAGCCCTAGTAATGACGACACCAGAGATCGCAGCGGTACGGGATGCCGATCGGGTGGTGGGGCTACTAGAAGCCAACGACATTAGGAAAATGCACCTGATCATCAATCGCCTCCGACCGGCAATGGTGCAGCAAGATATGATGATGTCAGTCAAGGATGTGCAAGAAATCCTGGCAATTCCTCTGATCGGGGTGATTCCCGATGACGAAAAGGTGATCATCTCTACCAACCGGGGTGAACCGTTGGTGCTCTCCCCCAATATTTCTTTAGCTGGAATCGCCTTCAACAATATTGTGCGACGCTTGGAGGGTGAAACCATTCCCTTCCTCGATCTGACGGCTGCCCACGACGATCTATTTACCCGCATCCGCCGGATGTTTCGCAACCGCAACTAATTCTGACCCGTCGGTATTCTGTCTTGATTCTTTACTGGTTCCAGTGTTATGTTCAGCGAATTCCTCGAACGGCTCTTTCCGCGCAACCCCGATACCAATAGTCGCGAAACGGTAAAACAACGACTCCAGTTGGTGTTAGCCCACGATCGCGCCGATCTCTCTCCCGCCATGATCGAAAAAATGCGCCAGGAAATCCTCGAAGTCGTCTCCCGTTACGTTGAGATTGATCCAGAGGAGTCGGAGTTTTCGCTAGAAAATAACCAACGAGCCACGGCATTGATCGCCAGTTTGCCGATTCGTCGGGTCAAGGTTGAGTTGTAGTTCCAGTTTCATTACCATCCATAGCCATGTCCGAAAATGGCGAGACAGGCAGTTCAACAGCCGCTACAGTCAAGGCATCATCACTGGACTGATGATTATGGTGTTTAAGTAAGGATGTTTGGTGGTGCGGGCGCAGTCCGCACCACCAAACATCCCTACAGGTTTAGGACTACCGGAATGACTACCCTTGATGCCGACCGCTGTTATCAAGCCGTTCTGACTCGCGACCCGCGATTTGATGGGGTGTTTTTTGTTGGGGTTTCCTCCACGCGGATCTACTGTCGCACCGTTTGTCGCGCCAGAACCCCCCAGCGAAAAAACTGCACCTTCTACCCCAGTGCCGCTGCTGCCGAGCAAGCCGGGTTTCGTCCCTGTCTACTCTGTCGCCCAGAATTGGCTCCTGGCAATGCCTGGATCGACGCCACCGGACGCCTCGCCGCCGCTGTTGCCCGCCGGATTGAAGATGGCAGTTTTGTGGAACGATTCACCGATCTGGCGGAGGAACTGGGAGTCAGCGATCGCCACCTGCGCCGTGTGGTGCAACAGGAATTTGGTGTCTCCCCGATTGAGTTGCTGCAAACCCAACGTTTGTTACTGGCAAAACGCCTCTTGACCGATACCGCCCTGTCGATCACCGACATCGCCTACGCCAGCGGCTTCAGCAGCCTGCGGCGATTCAACGCTCTGTTTCAGGAACGGTATCGCCTTAATCCCACCCAGCTCCGCAAAACCAAATCCACCGCGATCGCCCAAGACTACCTCACCTGCGAATTATCCTATCGTCCGCCCTTTGATTGGCAAGCCTTGGTGAGCTACTTGGCGGGACGGGCGATCGTCGGGGTAGAAACGGTGACTGGCGATCGCTACAGTCGCACCGTTCGCCTCGGACAACAGCACGGCTGGCTGACCGTGGAACCAATCAAAGCCAAACACGCCTTGCGGGTAAACTTTTCCCTCTCGTTGGTTCCGGTCTTGCTAGCTGCCCTAGCACGGATCAAAGCCCTGTTTGACCTGACGGCGGAACCCCACCAGATCGCCGCCCATTTGGGTGCGTTGGCATTGCATCATCCCGGATTGCGAGTTCCGGGAGCCTTCGACGGGTTTGAAATTGCTGTCCGTACCATCCTTGGACAACAGGTGAGTGTCAAAGCGGCAACCACCCTGATGGGACGATTGGTGCACCAGTTTGGAGAGCCGATCGCCACCCCCTTGCCCACCCTGACCCACCTGTCTCCCACCGCTGAAGCCATTGCCGCCGTCGATGTCACCACGATCGCCAGCTTAGGCATTCTCTCCACCCGCGCCGCTTCCATCGTGGCACTGGCACAGGCGATCGTCGATCGCCGCCTTTCCCTCACCCCCGGATGCCCGATCGACCAAACGATCGCCCAACTCCAGGAACTCCCTGGCATTGGCACATGGACAGCCCACTACATCGCCATGCGAGTGTTGGGTGACCCTGATATCTTCCTCCCCACCGATTTAGGAATTCGCCAAGCCTTAGGCGAAAAGACTCCCAAACGAATGATGGCGATCGCCGAGCAATGGCGACCGTGGCGCTCCTATGCCACCCTGCATTTGTGGAAATCGTTGGAACGTGGAGAGCGATTTACCCCAGAGCAGCTTCATCCACCCGTTGTTTACTCAGTAGGATAAATCCGATGATCTACTTCAGTTTCTATGAAAGCCCAGTGCAAACGCTGCGGCTGGTTTCCGATGGGCGATCGCTGATCGGACTCTACATGCTCTCCGATAAACACGCTGCCATTTGCCAAAGCGATTGGCTAGAAGACAACTCCGTTCCCCCCTTCTCCGACACCAAACAGCAACTCGACGCCTACTTCGCAGGCACCCTCACCCACTTCGACCTACCATTACAAATGCAGGGAACCCCCTTCCAGCAGCAAGTTTGGCAAGCCCTCACCACCATCCCCTACGGCTCCACCCTCTCCTACGGAGAACTCGCCCACCAACTCGGACAACCCAACGCCAGCCGTGCCGTCGGTCTTGCCAACGGACGCAACCCCATCTCCATCATTGTCCCCTGCCATCGCGTCATCGCCGCCAACGGCAAACTCACTGGCTACGGCGGCGGCATCGATCGCAAACAATGGCTCCTCACCCACGAACGTCTCACCCACATGAAACAGTAAACTTCCTGCACAAATACTGCCTCACCCCAAATCCCTCAACTTTGGAATTTTCCAAAGTCTCCCACCGCAGCCCTCAACCCACATGCACCTTTTGGAGGGGGTCTGGGG
>JAAUSV010000358.1 GCA_012032525.1 Leptolyngbyaceae cyanobacterium SL_7_1 | reverse complement strand
CCGCAGTGCCACCAACACGCCCAAGGCAGCCAAGAGCAGCGGCGTCATCTTAGTCAGGGTGTTGCCAATGCCATAGTAATTGGTCAGCGATTCTCGAAACAAAATCCCGTAGGCTTGGAGTGGATTGGCTCCTGTCAGAGAAATCAGCAGTGCCCCAACTAATAAGGCAATGGCGATCGCACCAACGGCGACAGAATCGGTAGCCAGGGGTTCGCTCTAGCATCAGGTTTCATCATCACCCTCCCTCAATAGCAGTCAGATCTAGACTGGCAGGGGTATTGACTGTGCCTCGGCTCCCAGTCATCATTAGCCCCACCTGCTCGATCGTTGCAGTTGCCGCATCGACGATGCCAACCAGGTGTCCGCGATACATCACCGCAATTCGATCGCTCATCCGCATTACTTCTTCTAACTCAGTCGAGATGTATAAAATCGCCGCTCCCCGTTGGCGTTCGCTCAGTAGTCGCTGTTGGACATACTCCGTTGCCCCCACGTCTAATCCTCGGCAGGGTTGCATCGCAATAATTAATTGGGGATCACCCGATAACTCCCGCGCTAGCACTACCTTTTGTTGATTCCCGCCAGACAGTTGATTGACGTTGAGCTGTTCATTGGTGGCTCGAATATCAAACTGCTCGATCGCTCTGACAGCGTGGGCATTAATTGTCGGAAAGTGCAGCAAGCCATAATGGCAAAAGGGGAGGCGCTTAAAGGCTTTAAGAACCAGGTTTTTAGCAATGCTAAAATTCATCACCAATCCCATCTTCTGCCGATCTTCTGGAATGTATCCCAATTGAAATCGCTGTCGCGGTTGCCGCGAGGTCATATCTATACCATCTAACTCAATCACTCCTTGTTGGCTACGTCGAAGCCCCGCAATCGCATCTGCCAACTCCCGTTGCCCATTGCCATCGACCCCAGCAATGCCTAAAATCTCACCCGATCGCACTTGAAAAGAAATGCCTTGAACCGCCATCCACTGGCGATCGTCTTGCACATGCAAATCCCCTCACCTGAAGAACAGGAGATCGCACCTCAGCCGGGGGTTTCTGCAAATCAAATAGTACCTCTCGCCCCACCATTAACTTTGCTAACGCTGGCTTAGAGATGGATTGGGTTGTCAATGTATCCACCACCTTGCCCCGACGCAGCACCGTCACGCGCTGGCACAAATTTAACAACTCATCCAACTTGTGGCTGATAAAAAGAATCGTATGCCCGGCGATCGCCAACTGTCGCAGAATGACAAACAACGACTCCACTTCGATCGGCGTTAGCACTGCCGTTGGTTCATCCAAGATCAACACCTTGGCACCGCGATAGAGCACCTTGAGAATTTCCACTCGCTGCTGCATGCCAACGGGGAGATTGCCCACGATCGCCGTTGGATCAACTTGCAGGTTGTAATTTTGGGAAGTTGCGGCAACGTGGGCAATCTTCTGGCGCAGGTTGAGATTCAAACCAAAATCAGTGCCCAACACAATATTCTCCGTCACCGAAAGTTGGGGAACTAGCATAAAGTGCTGATGAATCATCCCAATCCCGTGGTGAATGGCGACGCCAGTTGAGGTCAATCGAACGGGTTTCCCTTGCAGATAAATTTGCCCTGCATCGGGCTGATAAAGCCCTGACAAAATATTCATGAGGGTGGTTTTGCCCGCCCCATTCTCGCCCAGAATGGCATGGATTTCGCCTGCATCCACTTCTAGATCAATGCGATCGTTGGCAACAAACTCCCCAAATCGTTTTGTAATGCCCTCAAGGCGTAGATAAACCATAGCTCTGCATCAGTTGAGTCGTTGTATAGCGGTATCTAAAACCATTCAGACATTTTCGTGGGCGGGCGAAACTCATCCACAAAAATGTCTGTGCCCCAACCGCTGAGATTACAGCTATTTAGGCAGGGGTACTCTCTTTGAGACACCAGCTTTCCGCTCCTTCTACTTGACAATCTTCAAAGACCAACTCGCCTGCTTGAAACTGCTTTTCCACATCCTCCACAGTCTGCTTAATCTCAGGGGCTAACACCTGACTAAAGCGACCCAGATGCAACACCTCTGGATTTTCAGCTCCCACGACATAGTTTTGGCTTTCAAGTTCGCCATTCTTTGCCAGTTCAACCACACTGGCGATCGCCATTCCCACGTTTTGAATCACGCTGGTAGCAATCAGTTCGGGGGCATCATCCAGGCGATCGCTCGTATGCCCAATCAAGTACACCCCCTTCTCTTTCACTGCCTCCAACGACCCCAAATAGGCACTATCCAAGTAGGAATAAATTACATCCGAGCCAGATGAAATCAAGGCGGAGGTGGCTTCCTTAGCTTTGGCGACATCATCCCAATCGCCCGTATAGCTGGCGGTGACTTCAACAGCCGGATTAACCGATTTCGCCCCCAGTTCAAACCCGCGCAACAACTGATCCATTGCCTTAAACTGCTTGGCGACTACAAAGGCAATTTTGTTTGCCTTGGTCACCAATCCCGCTGTTGTGCCTGCTAGATAACCCGCCTGCAAATTATTGGTCTGCACAGACACAATGTTGGCGTCCGCGATCCCCCCGTTGGTCACTAAAAACTGGGTATCAGGAAACTGACTGGCAACTTGCTGCGTCGGTCCAACAAATTCACCACTGTGTCCCAACACCACGTCAAATCCTTGTCGGGCAAACTCTGACAACGCCTCTGCTTGATCGGGAGCCGCCGTCCGCTCTACATAGGAAAACTCAAATCCTAGCCTTTCCTTAGCCGCATTCAACCCTTCAAAGGCAGATTGGTTCCACCCCTTATCGGTGACAACGCCAACAAACACAGCAGCAACTTTAAATGGAGTGTCAGCGGCAGCCGTGCTAGGGTTCTCTGTCTCAGATGTGGGTTGGCTCGTGCAAGCCTTGAGCAACAAACTCGTTCCTAATGCGGCTGAGCTGTAAACGATAAACTTACGACGGTTAACCATCATAGCCATCTCTGTCCTCCACTAATTATGTTTATGTTCAACTTTCTAAATCGTTAAGACTGTTGAGCGATCGCAGTTGGGACTTTTAGCCAGCTCAACGGTTCGCGCAAAATCAAGAAAGAAACGCCAATACCACCAACAAACTCATCCAAATTCACCCCTGCATCGGTATTGATGACCTTGCCATATCCGTCGAATAAACGATCAATCCGAAACCGATGGTAATTGCCCACCAACTGACCCAGGGAAATATGCTGTCGATCGCTAGCAGGATACAATTCGGCATCAAGCTGGGGCAGCAAATACCAGGGACAGGAAATTACTCGGTGATGGGCATTGTGATAGCCAAAGTTAAAAAACACTAGATTGAGCCATTGCCACCGACCCAAAATCAGATTGGAGTAGGTATTTGCCTCTTCGTACTCCAAACTATATTGAGGCAGAGTTTGCCCCAGTTGAAACACCGCATAGGTGTGTTGAAAACAATCAATAAATCTCAACAAGTTAATGAAGCAAACATAAGCAAAGCAATAGAGAACGATCGCCCGTGAAGAATACCACCCCAATAGGAGAAATAAGCTTCCTCTAATCAGTAATAAAATAACCGTTCGCGATCGCTCACTGCGTCGAGCATCACCTAGAAAAGGCGCAATAATACAAAACCAGCGCAGAATCAAATTGACAACTGGAAAATACGCCCACTCCAATCCAATAATCAACTGAAGAAGTGGCTTAGGAAGCGATTTCAAAAAGTTGGCGATCGAGAAAGCAGAAAAATCAGCCCGATTTTTATGGTGAGCCAAATGATTGCGAGCTAGAGCTTGAAAGCGACAATAACACGACCCGGTCAAAAATAACAGAACGTTACCAACCAATCCATTGACTTTAGGTTGTCGAAACGCCGCACCATGAATTAAGTCATGGACAAAGTAAGCTGACCACATCAACGTGTGCACTAAGAGCAAAACTCCTACTGCATTGAGAGTCCAGCTTTTAGAACTAATACAAAAAATAGAGCAAGCATAGGCAATGAGGCAGTAGCAGAACACAACTCCACTCACCCATTGCTGGCGTCGGCTGATTCTAAAATCTAACTCAGGAGAAATAACACTCATGAAAAACCCCAATGGAATAAAAGAGTGCGATCGCTACTGCTAATAACTAACGATTGACTATGGAAAACAACCTAATGCATTCATAATCTAGAAACTGTTGGTTTTAATACAAACGTGATTAAAGGATTAATACATACTAAAATCTGAATAAATTATCCATGAGTTTACGAATTTATTAACAAAATAATTGATTCTAACTCTACAAAAATCCTAGCTTTAGCCCTGATCCAACCAACCCCAGGAGATTATTACCACTTTGGCTTATTGGCAGGCGCTAATTTAGCTAAAATCAAACCTCCGGTATCATTAACTCGATTCACGGGTAGTTGCATCGTAATGTTTTTTGGGGTGCTCCGCACCTCAAAAAACATTACGTCAGCCATTACAATGCAGCACTACCGATTCACGTTTTACCTGAATAACTACAGCGCTTTGCGCTTTGATAGAACCAGATTTTTTGTTGAGCGCGCGCGGTGCGCGGCGCTCAACAAAAAATCTGTACCTCATGCACTTGAAAAGTGCTGTATCGATCCAAATTGTATTAGAAAGCAATGGTCATGAAAGCGTGTATTTATATTCAGCCTTCAACAATCTCAAAATAAAGTGTGAATCATGTCGAATGATTCCCGGAATACATTTCAGCTTCTCGAAAAAACCAGTGACTTCGGTATAGCTTCCAAAAAAAACATCTGCAACGATGTCGTAGTGCCCGGTGGTAATAGCAACAAAGCGCACCTCCACCATTTGTTCCAGCGCGGTGGCGATCGCATCGATCTGATCATTCTCAACAATCAGCGAGACGATCATCACGTGAGGGGTGCCTAGCTTTTCTGGGTTGGGCCATGCAATAATTTGCACAACTCCTGATTGCAGAAGCCGCTGCACCCGATAGCGAGCCGTAGCTTCTGGCATATCCAGACGTTTCCCTACTTCAGTGAAGGACATGCGTCCGTCTATGCGGAGCAACCGAATGATTTCCTGATCGATCTCATCTAGAACCGCAATTGAGTTTGAGGTAGATTCAGATGGGGCCATGTTTTCTTAAAATTGACGATTCAGTTGGATGAGATGGGGTCATTTGTTGGCTCTAAGAAGAACAAACAATGGATTGGGTTAGCGATTGATGCCGATAGCCGTGAGATGGTTGGGGGTCTTCGTGGGCGATCGTTCCCGGCAGGGGGCAAAGGAACTATGCTCCATTTACTCAAAAATTTGAGCGGTTAACGC
>JAAUSV010000357.1 GCA_012032525.1 Leptolyngbyaceae cyanobacterium SL_7_1 | reverse complement strand
TTGTAACTCAGCTAATTGTTGGGTTGCAAACTCTCGTACCTGTTCATCAGGGTCGTTTTGGGCGCGATCGCTCAACAATTCGAGTACTTGAGGATGAGTAGGATAATAGTTGACAATTGCCTCCAATGCAGTTTGTCGGGGATTGGTACCCAAAAAATACTTGTGCTCAAACGGATCATGTTGGGTGCAATTGCTCAAAAACTCAAACACCTCAGGCTCGTCTTTCCAGCCTTGAGCTAACGCCTGTATGGCAGCAGAGCGCACAAACTCACTTTTGTCAGTTTGTGCACAAGTTTTGAGCCAAGGTAGGATATTTGAATTGTCTTTCCAGCCCTGAGCTAACGCCTGTATAGCAGCAGAGCGTACATCTTCATCTTCATTAATTTGAGCACAGGTTTTAAGAATGAGTAAGATATTCGGATCGCCTTTCCAGCCTTGAGATAACGCCTGCACCGCAACATGGCGCACAATCTCATTCTTATCAATTTGAGCACGAGTTTTGAGAATAGATAAAGTCTCCGGATCGTCTTTCCAGCCTTGACCTAACGCCTGCATCGCAGCACAGCGCACATATTCATCTTCATCAGTTTGAGCACGAGTTTTGAGCCAAGGTAAGGTATCCGGATTGTCTTTCCAGCCTTGAACTATTGCGTAAACACATGATTCGGGCACAAAGGATAAGGGATCAGATTGAAGACAACCTTTTAACCAAGAGCAGGTTTCAGGAGTTCCCCAGAGGGTAGCAATCCGCATCGTCAGTGCCATCGCTGTCTCTGAATTGAGGTAGTAGGGATGCTCTTTCTCAACTTCGCGTTGCAATGTTTCTAGTAAATGAGTGGAGGTAGAACTGATCGCCGCCCTATTTCTCACTTCAGCAAAACAATCTGCCGCTAATAGCAAATTGCTTAACCCTCCTTTTTCTGGTATTCTCCCAGAAACATCTCTTCATCTAAAAAGTTACTCCGATCGACTTCTTGAGCCAACAAATACTCAATCATCTCACCAACAAACTTGGCATCGATCATCCCAGCAATCAGCCGCAACACTTCATGCCAGCTCTCATCTTGCCAGTGTTGCCCCCAGACCTCCTGTTTCAATTGCTCAACACTTAAAGTTTGGGTTTCTTTAAATTGCCAGACAAACTCCCAGGCGCAAAAATACTCTAAAAATGTGCGGTGTACAAAGGCATAACAATCTGCTCCCAAAGAGCACAGGATAAAGTTGCGAGTGCGCAATTGGTTGATCATTAATCGAGCAATGGTTCTGGGTTGTTCGATCTCAATCCCCCTCAAATAATCCGTCAAGATCTTCTCTAGATCCGTGGCGCTGATGATGTTTCCTGCCAACCCCTTCTCGCTCGATTGCATGTGGTAGGCTACCTTGCGCAGCATTGCTTGTTTATCACGGTAGTCAATGGTTTTGGGGTCAAGTCGCTGGTCTTCCACCAGTGTTCGTTCCACATCCCATTGATGCAGCAACACCCGCGATGCTTGGTTATAGAGTTCCGGGCGATCTCTCGGTAATTCTTGATTGCGGTTGAGGATTGCCATCATGGTGAGCAACAACGGATTTCCGGCTAACTCGCGAATGGCTTTAGACTCTTGGATGGCTTTTTGCAATCGGGCTTGTTTGCGGGTTTTATCGGCTCCTTCGGTAAAAGTCAGGTCATGCCATTGCTGGATAAAGGTTTGGATTTGCCCATCTTCCAAATCCTGCAACATGAAATGACGAAAACCAGCATCCCGCAATCGCTGTGCTTTGTAGCCCAACCAGCGAGAAGTAACAATCACCTGCACCATTGGATAAGCATTGGTGAATCGGTGGATATCGGTGACAATCTCATCTCGCAACTCCGGATCAAACACTTCATCAATTCCATCAAACAGGGCAATAGCGCGACCTGCCTCTAGTTCGCTGTGCAGTCGTTGTTGATTTAGCCGCCATGCCATGTCGCCCCCATGCAGAAAAGTGAGAATATCCTGGCATTTCCCATCTCGCTTGTTTCGTGCATAGGTGCGTAACTCAATGAGGAGCGGAATTGGGTGTAAGGGCAACTCTGCCAGCGGTTTTTCTGCCCAACTGATGGCGAGATATTGTAGCAGCGTTGATTTGCCTGCTCCCGGATCGCCCAAGATCACCGTATGTAACACGGAGGGTTGGCGCAACGCTGCCGCTGCAACGCTTGGGTCGCCCACAACTTCTAGCACCGGACGAATTGGCTGTTCTCTGTATACTCGTCGATGGCGATCGACCTCCATCTCGGCTAGTTCAACTTCATCCAGTTGCCCACTCTGCCGCAACTTGCGCCCATATTCTTTGGGCAGTTCATAGACCTGCGGCAAAAATTCCTGACACTCCCGCACACTTTGCGGTACAAACACCTTCCAGAGCTTCAGTTCGTTGTAATACACGCCAGTTGTATCCAACGATTCTAGTTTTAGGTTGCCATACTGCTCTCGCAACGCCTCGGCATAGCGACCTAGATCAAACTCCGGGGCAATCCCTACCAACTCTTGCATCCCAGCGGCGATACTGGCTTGGGATTGTGCTTCAAAAATCGGTCGCAGGACATCCGATTCCTGAACGATCGCCCTCACTTTCTTGAGATAGCGTTTGCCCACTTTTTCCCAATCAAAGCTTTCCGGCAAATGCGGCAAGTTTAACTGTTGCCAAGTTCTGATCAGCGTCTGAGTATCGAGTCCTTGGTAACTCTCCTCAAATGGTTGTCCTAACGCTGCCGCCACTGCCTCATGCGTGACAAATTTTTGTAGAGGCTGGGTGAATTGTTTGATCTGCGCGTCTTGATAATCCGCATCTTCCAGTTGTTCTTGAAGCAGTTGCAGAAATTCCTTTAAAGCCTTGCCATAGGCTTCCTTTTGAATGTCTTTCTCTGGCAGGCGAATCACTTTTTTGAGGCAATCCTTGAAGAAGTCCTTGGCATAATCCTTAGCAGATTCTGTTGCCAACTCCTCTAAAATCGGCTTAAACACAAACCCCACGGCTTGCGTCACACCCCAAACCATTAACCAGTCCACCATTGCTGCTAACTCCAACCCCAAGAAAGCTATCCATACTATGGCATTTGAATGGGCGATCGTCCCCAGTCAACTAGATAGCTTCAGATATACAAGCTCCAGCCTTTTTACTCGATACTCCGTCCTTTTTAATTGACACTCCGACCTCTGAACTCGATACTCCACCTTCTGAACTCGGCACTCCAGCCTTTTTACTCGACACTCCGCCTTCCGAACTCGACACTCCGACCTTTCTACCCCAAAAACGAGGCTCAGATCCCGAACCATCGAGCAAATTGCTCCAATCTCCAAGTTCTGAGCCTCAACCGCGCACTTCAAAGGTCAAACGATCGAGCTTTTACAGCAATGCAATGTGGTGATGTTGGGTTTCGCTACGCTCAACACCAACCTACTGCTAATCTCTTGACACAGAAGCGACAAAACTTGCTAAGATTACAGAGGCTTACTCAATGGGGTGTCGCCAAGTGGTAAGGCAGCGGGTTTTGGTCCCGCCATTCCTAGGTTCGAATCCTAGCACCCCAGTTTTAGATTACGGTTTGAACTACTGTCCTGATAGTTCGATCGCCTTTCCCTGCATCGTCGGTTCAGGCGGAATTCCCAACAGCGTCAAGATGGTGGGAGCCACATCGATGTTGTGGACTTTGGGAATGATTCCCTGTCCGATCGCCCCACCTGCGGCGAAGAAAATTGCACTCATTGCCGATCGCTCCGCGTCATACCCATGTGTCCCATAGAAAGTGGGAATCGATAGGGTTGGCTCAGCCGAGGGAGAATCGCCTGACCGTTGAACCGGGGGACGTTGCGCCCCATCAAAGTTGTAGCCTTCGTGCAGGATCGCCAGGACATCGCCCGTATCCTTGCCAATCCATTCGTTGGTCGATCGCCCCATACTTGGATCGTTCAAATCCGCTGGAATCGGGCGGGCATGGATTGTGTCAAATAGCCGTGTCCCACCATCGGTATAGTGGGGATTAGCATCGGTGGCGGTTTGCAGCACTCGGATCAATTGTTGTTGCAACGCTTGGTATTCCGCAGGTTGAACAATGCCATTTGGCTCTCGTCCTGCCAAGTTGATGTAGAAATTTACCGCCGCACCCGATGATACGCCTCGTACTTTGTTTGGGTCGAATCCCGCATTGGTGAGAAAATTCTGCACACTCACCGAGGTGTGAAAGGGGGAGAATCCGTGATCGGACACCACGAGGATTGTGCTGTTGGGTTTGCCACTGGCATCGGTTCCCACAGCGTCGATCAGGCGTTGCACTGACTGATTTGCTAGATGGTACGCCGTTTTTAGATAACGTTCATAGCGATCGACCTTCCCCCGATCCTGTCCCGCTCGAATCGAATTGGGGTCTTGGGGATTCGTTGCCTGCCGTGGATCGGTCAGCAGGAACTGGTGTCCGGCTCCATCGGGCTGAACCAGATAGGTCATGACCAAATCGGCATCGCGGTTTTGCTCGATCGCCCACAACGCCACCCGCGTCTGATAGTCCACAAACTCCCGCACCTGATCCTGGTACATCGCCTCCAACTCCAGATCGGAGAAATGCTCAAAGCCGGGTTCGATCGCTGGGTGATGCGGTAATCGGGTTGGGGTGGCAGGAAACCGATATTCTGGTTAATCTCTGCCACCTCCCGTGCGGTTGCCGCATGACGGGGCAGGTAATTCACGGAGTAGCGGGCAAAGCGCACGCGGCTGAGGTCAGGGGCAATTTCACTGACGTAGAATCGCGTTCCCGCCTCCGGGCTTCCCTCGATGTAGAACGGTTTGGATGCCTCGCTCACCGACATTACCGTTGATCCGGTTTTGGGTAGTTGAGTTGATTCCGGTTGGAGTCCCTGGTTTGGATCGAAAAATACCAGGGTGTCGTAGTTAGCTTGCTGGTCGTCGGTGCGATCGATCGCCACCAGTTGCAATTTATAAAGCTTGTTGTCGAGGATAAAGCGATCGATCGGCTTGCGGGTTTGTCGGGCAGGGCTAAACGATCGGGTTCCATTCTGCTCTAGTTGGGCAGTCAACACCTCAGAGGCAGGCATAAACTCCGCTGCGGTTAACTGAAACCCACGGGAACCCACCTCGCCGTAACCGCCAAAGGGAACGGTATAATCCACCGTTCGCAGTGTGTGGGATTGCAGAACTTCCGCGCTCCCAGGTTTGAGCACATCTGCCCCATCCGCCCCCGGAAACGACGCGGCTACAACTTTTCGCCCCTGTTCTCGCAACGTCAGCCACAGCGGTTTGGCAGTGGGTTCCCCATCGTCCGAGACGCCGATC
>JAAUSV010000356.1 GCA_012032525.1 Leptolyngbyaceae cyanobacterium SL_7_1 | reverse complement strand
CGCTGTTCAACCCAACCTACGCGACCCAACATTTTAGACTGGACACGCTACTAGGTCAAAATCGTCCCACCCATCAACCGTTGATAGCGATACGTCAACTCTGCCTTCATCGCTCCCCATCGCTCCAACGTCGGGTCTTTCGCCATGATCTTCTCTGCCGCCTCCCGTGCCAGATTCAACACGTCTTGGTCCTCCACCAAACTGGCAAGGGCGAAATCCGGCAACCCCGACTGACGTGTCCCCAACACCTCCCCCGGTCCGCGAAAACGCAGATCCATTTCGGCAATAAAGAAGCCATCCTGCGACTGTTCCAGCACCTTTAACCGCTGCTTTGCTGTTTCAGCCTTAGACGTATTCATCAGCAAGCAAAAGGATTGGTCGGCTCCCCGCCCCACCCGACCGCGCAACTGGTGCAACTGGGATAACCCAAAGCGATCGGCGTGTTCGATCAACATCACACTGGCATTGGGTACATCCACCCCGACTTCTACAACGGTGGTGGATACCAAAATTTGGGTTTGATTGTCCCGAAACCGATCAATTGCCTCCTCCTTCTCCGCTGAAGTCATCCGCCCATGCAGCAGCCCAATCTGAAAGTTGGGGAACACCGTTTGTAAGTTCTCGTACTCATCCACGGCAGACTTCAAATCCAGCTTTTCCGATTCCTCCACCAGGGGCAACACCACATATACCTGCCGCCCCTGCGCCACCTCGCGATTGATCAGGTCATGGGCATTGGGGCGATCGCGCCCTGTTAGCACCGTGGTTTGAATCGGTTTGCGTCCCGGTGGTAGCTCGTCAATCTGGCTGACATCCAGATCGCCGTGCAATGTCAGCGCCAGCGTTCGGGGAATCGGAGTTGCGGTCATTGTCAACACGTGGGGATGGTCGCCCTTTTGCTGCAACCGCGCCCGTTGCTGCACGCCAAAGCGGTGTTGTTCGTCAATTACCACTAACCCCAATCGCTGGAACTGCACCGGATCTTCAATCAGCGCATGGGTTCCCACTAGCAACGGCAATGCTCCCGTTGCCAGTTCCCCCAACAGTTCCCGTCGCTTGGCAGTTTTGGTGGAACCCGTCAGCAACTCCACAGGCAAACTCAGGGCATTGAACCAAGTTACTAATTTGCGGTAAATGCTGCTCTGCCAACACCTCGGTGGGAGCCATCAATGCCGCCTGATAGCCCGACTGGATCGCCGCCAAAATTGCCGCCACCGCCACCACGGTCTTACCTGAGCCGACATCCCCCTGCACCAAGCGATTCATCGGTGTGGTGTTTTGCAGATCGGTGAGGATGTCATTCACCACCCGTTGCTGGGCGTTGGTCAGGGTGAAGGGCAGGACTGAGTAGAACTGGTCAATTAACTGCCCCGTTGGCATCAGCGTTGCACTGGTCTGAACCTGTTGCTGCGTCTGTCGCCGCTTCAGCAAGCCCAGTTGCAGGTAAAAGAATTCGTCAAACACTAGCCGATGCCGCGCCCGATCGAGGGCTTCGCTGTCTGGTGGGTAGTGGATGTGGGCGATCGCTCCTGCAAATCGATCAGGTTATAGTGCGATCGCACCATCTCCGGCAACGGCTCCACTAGTTGGCTCACCGCTGGCAACGCCGCCACCACAGCCTTGCGCACCACGTCAGCGGGAACACCCTCGGTTAATGGATAAACTGGTACGACCCGACCGACCTTCATGGAGTCGATCGAGGCTCCCGAATGGTCGATCACTTCAATTTGGGGATCGTCCAGCGTCACCCCATACTTGCTCTCCTTCACCAACCCCGATGCCGCTACCACGGCTCCTGGCGGGTAGAGTCGTTTTTGTTGTTCCTGCCAACCGCGATTGCGGTAGCGGGTTCCGGCATAGAAGCGGCTGAGTTTTAGTTGTCCTGAGCCATCTCGCACGACCACTTCAAAGATTGCCAACTTGCTATTGCGCGGACTGTTGAAGCAGGTGCAGCGCTGCACCGTTGCCACCAGCGTCACCGTTTCCCCTGCCACCAGACTGCGAATCGGTACTTGGCGGGCATAGTCGATGTGGTCGCGGGGGTAGTAGTAGAGCAAATCTCGCACAGTGAATAGCCCCAGTTTTGCCAAGCGTTCGCTATTCTTTGCCCCCACACCCGGTAGGTAGGTCACCGCCTGATCCAATTCCACTCGACGATTCGCCGCTACAAGCGGAGTTGTGCGGGGAACTTTGGCAGGGCGCGATGGTTTGGCTGAGGTGCTGCTTACTTCTGTATCTTGAGCGATCGCTCTTCCTCCGCCTCCAGCGATCGCTTGGTCTGGTGCAACAGTCGTCGTGTTTCTGCCACCAGATGCTGACGCTGGGCAAAGGTTAGATCGCTGTAATTAGTGAAGCGTTGAGCAATTTGCTGAAACTTTTCCTGAACCTCCGTCGGTAACTCCGTTGCAGGCTGACTGAGGCTGAGGTTGAGGAACTCGCTAAAGCAGTGTTGACTGCCGACGACATCGTTAAACCCCCGCTCTGCCTCGACGGTCAGCGCCTTCTGCAACCGTGACCAATCCATTATGTCTCGTACCAACTTGCTCGCCATGCGGCTTCTGCTTCGGCGATCGCCTTCTCTCGTTGTTTCCTATGATAATCTTGCCGCAATTGGCTCAACCGACCACCAAGGCTACGAATTTTTCCGCGATAGGTGGTCAAGTGGGCATCGCTAAATTCAATCTCCGTCAATCGCAGCCGAATCGTCATCAGGTGAGTGATTGAGGATTCCTCGTCTTCGTTCTCCGTTTCCACAATCAGGTTCAACAGATTGGGAGGGCAGCGGTTTCAGTTGCTATCCCTGCTTTGGCTGCGACTTCTAGCACTGGTTCGGGGAGCTGGCTGGGGAGAATTTGATTTTGCTGGAGGAGGCGATTGGCAGCATGGGAGATGTCTTGCAGGGTAGTGGCGATCGCTTCTTCCACGTCTTCTTGCCAATCCAACAAATCATCTGGAGTCAGCATCCGTTCTGCCTGAGGAGTAAAGTCAGTCTCCTGATCCTGCTGTGGCAATGTAGCAGATTCCACTTCATTTTCTTCACCCTCCTCACCTTCCCCCTGGTCAGGCAAATCATCCGCAGCGTAGGGATCAAGCTGTGCCACGATCTGTCGTTGTGCCTGTCGCCCCACTTGTTGCAACGCTTGTTGTAGCGCTTGCCGCTGACTCAGCGACAGTTTGAGGAACTGGGTGGGATAGCCTTGCGTACAGAGGTGATAGCTAGCCAGGATCAGTTGGCGTCGAGTCGTCTCTCCCAGGGTTTCCAGGTAGTGTTGATAGAGCGTGACTAAATTCTTCAGCTAATTGGTGAAGGAGACGGTCTAGGGTAGCTAGGTCTTGATCAATTTGTTCGATCGCTCTCGTCATAGTTCCCGAAGATGGCTACAGTCCAGGATAACGAGATCCCCGGCTTCTTTTAAGAAGCCGGGGATCTACACAGTATACGTAATCTAGCAGTTTGACTAGCTGCTGATCTGAGCAGCCACTTCCGCCGCAAAATCAGATTCTTCTTTCTCGATGCCTTCGCCCATGACAAACCGGACAAAGCGGCGCACTTGGATGTTTTCACCCAACTGGGCAATATTTTGCTTAATCAACTCCTCCACAGAGATGCTTTGATCGCGCACATAGGGTTGATCGAGCAATGCCATTTCCTTGAGGCGCTTTTCAATTCGTCCTGCCACGATCTTTTCACGGACATTGACGGGTTTGCTAGCCAGGTCGTCTTTGCCCATCTCCACGCTTTTTTCCCGCTCGATCACGTTGGGGGGAATGTCGCTGACTTGTACGTATTCCACATTGGGGCACGCCGCAATCTGCATAGCAATGTCTTTAACCAACACTTTGAACGCCTCATTTCGAGCCACAAAGTCTGTTTGGCAATTGACTTCGACCAAAACGCCGACTCGTCCACCCGTGTGGATATAGCTCGATACCAGTCCTTCTGCGGTGACTCGTCCAGATTTCTTTCCCGCAGAGGCAAGCCCTTTTTGGCGAAGCCAGTCGATCGCCTTATCGATGTCGCCATCGGTTTCTGCTAGGGCTTTCTTACAATCCATCATGCCTGCGCCTGTGCGATCGCGCAGTTCCTTTACGAGCTTTGCTGATACCTCTGCCATTGTCGTTATGCCCTCTAAAAGTAAGGTGTGATTAGAGTCTCAGGTTTCAGGTTACAGGGAATGGGGGACAGAGCCGTAATAATCTGCCAGGTCATGTCCCCTATCGTGTCTCCCTTAGCTTTCTTCCTCCTCCTCGTCTGCCGGGAAGTCGGTTTCATCGTACTCGTATTCTTCCTCTGACCCCTCGTAGTCTTCGTACTCCTCTTCCATCTCTAGTTGACCATGCCGCCCTTCGTAGATGGCATCTGCCAAGCGTCCAATGATCAGCTTGATGGAACGAATCGCGTCGTCGTTTGCCGGAATGGGAACATCGACTAAATCGGGATCGCAGTTTGTATCTAGTAAGGAGACAATCGGAATGCCTAACTTTTGACACTCCAGCACCGCGTTGTACTCCCGTCGCTGGTCGATGATTACCACAATATCGGGAACTTTACGCATGGCTTTGATGCCACCGAGGTACTTCTGCAATTTCTCCAACTCACGGCGCAGCACGGAGGCTTCCTTCTTGGGGAGGAGGTCGAGTGCTCCTGTTTCCTGGCGACGCTCCAGCTCCTTTAGGCGATCGACCCGCGTTTTGATTGTTGCCCAGTTGGTCAACATGCCACCCAGCCAGCGCTGATTGACGAAATGGGAACCGCAGCGCAACGCCTCTTGAGCAATGATTCCGGCTGCCTGACGCTTTGTACCGACAAACAATACTTTCTTGCCCTGCTCCGATGCCGTGCGCATGAAGTAGTAGGCTTCTTCCATCAACTGAGCGGTTTGTACCAAGTCGATGATGTGAACGCCATTGCGCGACGTGTAGATGAACGGAGACATTTTGGGATTCCAGCGACGGGTCTGATGCCCAAAGTGAACCCCTGACTCCAATAATTGAGCCAACGAAACAACTGCCATGATTTCAACTCCTTTCGGGTTAACCCTCCACCCGGCAGCATCTCAGAGCGGCTGGCTAGAGGAAAACCCTAAAGCAACCACCGAGACACCCGAAAGCCCGGATGTGCGTGATTTAAACAACTGTTCTAGGGTAGCACATCCTGATTGGATTCAACGATTGCTCGATGTCTTAACAGCAATTCTCAGTATGGCAAAAAGCTGTTCAAGTCCTGAAAATGCCAGTATTGTAAGGACATCTGAGAGAGCCAAGAGAGCCAGAACCGTTGAAAGAACGGAGGTTGTTTGACACGATAGTCGGTT
>JAAUSV010000355.1 GCA_012032525.1 Leptolyngbyaceae cyanobacterium SL_7_1 | reverse complement strand
TTCGACAGTTGGGATCATCTGCTCACCTTCATGCTGGAAGGTCTAGAGCTAGATATTCCGCCGAATACCAGCTAAATTTCCATACTGAGAATTGCTGTCATCAAATCCTGCCACAAAAATTCCCGGCTTCTTAGAGAAGCCGGGAATTTCTATGACATCTACTTAAGGATCAATGACCCAAAGCTCTGATCCTCTACCTGTTCCTGTGACTGGATCGGTGGCGGCATCCTCACCTACAAAGAAGAGACGCGATCCAACCGCTGTCAATTGGGTTGGGTCGAGAACGTTTTCCGATCCGAGGACTGTAGTAGTACCCGCCGCACTACCATCACTACTCCACAAAGAGAATGTCCCACTCGTGGCTCCTTCGATCGTGAAGGCAGCTTTATTGCCAACTGCCACCAACTCACCAAACGTTGCTCCACCACCAAAGCTGGTTAACGTCAACGGAGGAAGACCAGTTCCCGTCCCAGATGCTTCAAGGGCAAACAATTGCTCGGTTGGAGCATCGTTTGAGGTAGCGTTACTTGCTGTGAAGAACAGCCCTGTTCCAACACCAACTATCAGCGGATTATTAATGCCGTTGAAAGCACCGACATCTGGGTTGGTATTGATATCTAGTAACGTAGCCGTGGTTGCTGTAGTGTCAGCCGCATCTGCAATCTTGAACAACTCAGACTCTATCTCAGCATCGGCATTGGCGTCGGCAACTAGGAAGAGGGCATCTGCATCCGGAACATAGGTGAGCGTTCTGGGGAGTGGCTCGTCTTCAGCAAAGGTAATGAGTGTTGGAGTGGTTTCCGTCTCTCGAATCCGATATAGCTCATTGCTAACCCCAACTGCTCCCACCGCATTTGCGGTGAAATAAAGGGTGTTATTGCCTGCGGCAACAAAGGTGGAGCCAGTGTTAATGGAAGTCCCATTGCCCGGTCTTAGATCAAAAATTTCTGAAGTTGTTGAGTTGCTGGCATCTTTAATCCGATATAGCTCCTGACCTGATGCAGTCTCAAGGCGCGTGTAGTATAGACTAGAGCCAACACGGGTAAGGTTGTCAATGGAGGAGATGGAAGGGGCAATCACTTCAGTCAAGGTAAAGGTGGTGCCCGTCTTCTTTAGTCGGTAGAACCCTGTTTGACCTGCCACATCGTTTGTAAAGTAGAGACTATCGCCGATCGCAGTTAACTCTTCGATCGTTCCCACCGTACTCAAATTACCCGTGCCGCCAGTACTGAGGTCAACGGTGGTGATTTGGGTAGCATTGCCGGGGGCACCCGTGGTTGTCCACAATCCCCCATCGGCTAAGAAGAACACATCGCCTGTGCCAACTCCGTTAGCACCATCCAGCGCCAAAATGTCATCGGGTGGCGAGTTGAAATTTCTGATGGGGACGGTGTTATTGAGCGCTCCCAAGCTGCGCCATAGGG
This sequence comes from Leptolyngbyaceae cyanobacterium SL_7_1, assembly GCA_012032525.1. Taxonomy (GTDB): domain Bacteria; phylum Cyanobacteriota; class Cyanobacteriia; order Elainellales; family Elainellaceae; genus JAAUSV01. The sequence goes on along the minus strand of JAAUSV010000355.1, from coordinate 3,898 downwards.
CAAAGGAGCCAGAGTTATCTCTAGCCGAGAAATACAACACATTGTTGATGTTTGTTAGCGCAGTGGCAAGCGCACTCTCAGGTCCAAAGAAGACATCACGAGTAATGGTGGGTTCATTAATCGTGTTTGTTGCCGTAAATTCCAATGTATAACGGGCGGAAGCCGTAGTTCCAGCTTTGGGGATGACTCTGATGAAGTAGGTTTTGCCGCTTCCAAGGTGCCCGCCAGTTCTTCGGCAAGATTACCTGCCAAGGTGCCCGATCGCGTTGAGGTAATGACAGGGCACTCAAGTTGGCAGAATCATACAGCTCTAGATCAATGTCGGCGGCTGGCGTGTTGTTGATCAACTCAATGCTGACAAATTTTTGTTGTCCTGTGGGCACAGAGAAATTGTAAACATCCACATCACCACTCGACCCACCGACAAAATCCGATCGAACTTGTTCGGTTTCAAGGGCTGCATCCAGCTCATCTAAAACCGCTGGGGTCGGGTCGCTGCCAGCAGGCACCACCGCTAAATCGTTCCCCACGCGATCGGGCGGCACGAGGGACACGGAAAGGGAGTAGGTGGTGGGAGTAGGAGTAGCCTCTGGGGTGAAGACTTGGACAAAGTAGGTTCCTGTCTGGGAGAGGATTAGCGGTCCACCGCCAGGTAGGGGAATGGATTCTTGAGTCGTACCGGGACTCGCCGCCGTTTGAATTGGATTGAGAGAGGGATCGAATAGGCGTAGGTCTAGGTTGGAGGAAAAGTTAATTAGATCAATGCGAGCTTCCACGCCCGGCTCTGTGACTGTGAAACTGTAATAGTCTTCTAAATCAAATACACCATTAATGCTGTCTCCCAGTCGGCGGTTATCGATCGTGTCGGTTTCCCCCGCCAAAATTGGTGCATTATTGGGTCGAAGGGGAGTGGCTGTGGATAGGCTGTCGTTGGTTCACCGGATCTAGGGAGGTTGATTACCGCCGCCGCCATTACCGCCGCCATCTCCACCACCGCCATCCCCGCCACCATCCCCACCGCCCCCACCGGGAGGGATAGGAGTGGCAGAAAAAATTTAGGTTGTAACGAGTTTTTCTACCACCTCTACCGAGGCGGACTTGCAGGAAATATTTTCCAGGAGTGAGCACCCGATCGAGACTTTCCGCATTCCTGCCACGTTTACGCGAATTCGCTCGAACCGGACCCGTGAGGATGAGATCGGCGTTTTCTTGTAACCCTCTGAGGCTGGCACGAAAGCGAGAATTTTGGTTTGAAACCGTGAAGGTAAAGTAGTCAACCCTATCCCCAGCCTCCAAGTCTAGGCTATCTCTAAATCTGAAGGGTCGGTTTAAATTAACCCGTCTTGCCTGATTTGGTCTATTGCCTGGATCTCTTGCCATGACAAAGCTTCCCCTAGTGTCTGATCTTCAATAGAGCCTAGAGTGCCCTGATTGATGGCGAAAGTAATCATTTGCCCGGTGAGATTATTAAGTTTGGATAAACCGCTTTCGATAGTAGGGGCGTAGTTCTACTAGGCTTGGTGTTTTAATCAGCACAACGCCCAGTAGAACTACCCTATGGTTCAGAAGGTGCTGGGGGACGCAGGAACAAAGGACGACGGGGGCGAACCAACCGCCGCGTCAGCGGGTATGCCACAGGTGGTCGCTAAAGCAGGTTGAACTTCTACAGAAAAGTTGTTGTGACCAGCCGTGCCAAGTAACTGAGTCACTGTTACCTTGGCTCGATCGCTCGCCTCCTGCAACAACCCCTGATTGCAGGCAGTCTGCACAATTTCCTCTAGGGTTTGTCGCTCTGCCAGTGATTGCAACTCTGGGGCGGCATCGGGACCTAAGCCTAAAAATCCACGATCGTAGTCATAAACAGTGGAGCGGGTGACATCGATCTTGCTATCGAGAATTTGGGGAGGGGGAAGCTGTAAATAGACGGTATCACCCACCACATTGACATTTTCCGGCGTCAGCTTTGACAAATCCACTCCAGCTCGGACTTCGCCATAGGCAATGTAGAGCAGGGTTGTTTTGCCAACGGTGTAGCCCGCCACGGTGCGATCGCGGCTGGCAGGTACAACAGCTTGCATGGCAAAAACCGCTGTGGTCAATTCACTGGCTCCCCGCACCTGTTGCAGGACAATGGATTGCACATCTACTTGGGGTTCGGGTTGCTCAGCCGTAAATATGTCTCTCACGCCCGACAGGAATTGATTGCCCGATCGCCACACCCCATAGCCAACAAACGCTCCCGCCAACACTATTCCGCCCGTCAGCATCAGCGAAATATTTCTCATCACCTGTTGCAACGGTTGACGCCCCGGTTTGCGCTCTTTGGTACGAGAAGCGGTGTGTCGATCGCGATAGCTATAGCTGCTCATGCTTAATCCCCCAAAAATCCCACCCTAATCTTACGCAACCCACTTAAATTTAGGTACTTTCTAAGAAGGATTTTTGGTGCGGGTTTCCTGACTAGAAATTACCCAACCCGGAAGAGTAAAGCCTTGATTGATGTCGCTCACTTGATTGATATGGCTCATTGTTCTAGCAGAATTGTTCTAGCAGAATAATTGCGATCGCAACAGTAAACCACTCAATCTTTGAGCAAATTTCAAATTATGGGTACTAATACTAACTGAATTTGAAGTTCGACTAAAGCCTCCTGATGTTCCGGGCGATTATCGAAAAGGTGCCTACAACAAAGTAATTGATGGCACATTTAACCACCAGGAGAAAGCTTCTCGTGAATCAGAGCGATCGGGTTGTGAGCAACTTCGAGGGAATCGAGCACGTCCTTTCTCACAATGGGCGCAATTAGGGGATGGGTGTGCACTCTACTACCGAACATCGATTGGCGAATCTTGTGATCATCGGGGCAATGAAGTGTGGCACCTCTAGCCTGCATCGCTATCTCAGTTGCCACCCCCAAATTGCCATGGCACCCGCCAAGGAGTTGGATTTCTTCGTCAAAGAAAAGAATTGGCAGCGGGGAGTCACCTGGTATCGATCGCAGTTTGCGGATGCGCCAATTCGGGGAGAAGCCTCACCCAACTACACCCGCTATCCCATCTTTCAAGGCGTCCCAGAACGGATGCATCAATTGATTCCCGATGCAAAGTTGATTTATCTAGTTCGCGATCCAGTGCGCCGGATTTTGTCTCACTATTTGCACAACTACCTCGATCGCACCGAGAACCAAAGTTTGACAGGCGCGTTGAATGACTTGCCCAGCAACCATTATGTCAATTGCAGTCGGTACTATTGGCAATTGGAACAGTTTTTGCCCTATTACTCCCTCGATCGCCTGCTGATTGTCAGCTTAGAGGAATGGAGCACCGATCGCCACACCACACTACAGCGGATCTTTCAGTTTCTAGAGGTAGATTGGGTGGGAGACCATCCTGTTTTCAACGGCGCTGTGCCGCGATTACCCCAAAAGAACCGATTGACGGACATGGGAAACTGGGTTGCAAAACTACCCACAAGTCGGCGATTTTGCCAATGGTTGCCGGGGTTGACGGAGCGATCGGGGGAGTTGTCGATGGATGAGTCATTGGAACAACGACTGATTGAAATTTTGCAACCAGATGTGGAGCGGTTGCGATCGCTCACAGGGCGATCGTTTGCCCGCTGGAGTGTCTGAAGACGGCAGGTCAAATCCTGATTAATTTTCTAGTGAATTAGGGCGATCGGAAGAATAAAAAACCGCACTCTAGCCGAGTACGGTAATTTACGTTTTGGAGAGAACTAACAATTTCAAGCCTTGGGTGCTCTAGCTTTGTGTTTGCGGTAGGCACTTACGCCCAAACCAATCAGACCAGGTAACAAGGCTGGAGTCGGGATAGGGGTTTCATTCCCTTTGTCTTTGGGTTTGTCTTTTTCCTCTTTGGGTTTATCTTTATTTTTGTTT
>JAAUSV010000354.1 GCA_012032525.1 Leptolyngbyaceae cyanobacterium SL_7_1 | reverse complement strand
TTTTGAGGGTACTGTCCTTGAATTCGTAGCCATTAAATTTTTCGATCAATTCGTCTGCTTGCTCGTCCGTCTTGACAGTGACGAACCCAAACCCGCGACATTTGCCCGTTTTGCGATCGGTGATCACTTTGGTAGAGATCGTCCCTTCAAAGTCCGCAAACACGGCTTCGAGTTCTTGACGCTCCACTTCCTTGGGCAAGTTGCCCACATATAACCGAATTGACATGAAGACACCTCCAGACGTTAATTCAAAGCAGCTTAAGGGAAAATCTTAAATTTTAGGCTGACTCAACCCACCGTGACTGAAAAGTTCTTGACGATAACGGCACTTCCTCAATCAGCGCTCCTAGATCAGCTTCACATAAAGAGGCAAACAATGCCAATCCTGAGGGACACATTTCTAGTTTTAAGTGATGAAATCACGCCATTCACTACGTTATCACGCTGTTTGAGCGAGTGCTATTGCAGCCCTTAGATTTCCCCCTTCTGAAAGAGCGATGCACTTGTAATAACTACATCCATCGCTACTCGCATCGGGCTAATACCAATAAATTTCCTTGGTGAAATCGCAGCTTTAGGTGAAATCGCAGTTTATTGGCAAAAGCCAATAAAAAGCCAGCCTATCCAGACTGGCAAAATCTGCTGTGTTGGGAGGAAAACCTGATACCGAAGCCATGAAGCTGGAACTTATCATGGGAGATTCATCGAAATTCCATTCCATTGCTTGGTAAGCCTGCTTTCTGTAAAGAAATGTAACACTATTTCGAGCGAGTTGCAACATTTTGTTACGTATTTAATTGAATCAGCGATCAGCGATCGCCCTACCCCTAACCCCTAGCCTCCCTGCCCAATCATCCAGACGCCTAACAGCGCTGACCCTACGGCGACAATGGTGGTAATTATAGGTAGTCCTCCCTCGATCGCCTCACCCCGCTGGGGTTGGAGCCGATCGATCTCCACCCAGGGAGTAGCACCCCGCCGCCACCAACCCACCACCGTGACGGGTTGGTGCAGATGGGTTCCAAGACGCCGCGATCGAGGGATCAGTTTCCCCATTGTTGCAAGAGATGGGACATGGCGCAGTCTGATCAAGCCGGTTGGGGTTTGTAACATCCAGTCCTGGTTTAATTGATTGGCAATGCCTTTGCGCCCCACCAGCGTTCCTTGTAGTTGCAGCGGTTGTCCTTGCACGGGCAAGCGCCGAGGGTCTGCCAGCAAGGCGGCAACCTCCGCACTACTGCGTCGAGAACTAGGCGGGATATCTGGAAATAAACGGTTAATTCGCAAAACCATGCCAATACCAAACCCAATCCATAGCCACCCCCACAACAGCGATCGATCGCCCCGCATCCAATTCAAACTCAACCACCCCATTTGGTCTGCCACCGCTCCAACTGCCCACAGCCCCAAGGCGATTGCCCCTCCAAACGCAATTCCCAACCAAGGAGCAAGTTGTAGCCAAAAATCTTGTCGTCGGGGCGCTGGCAGGGTTGACATTACAGGTAAGTCAACTTCAGCCGCTAAGCGCCACTGTTGGGCATAGTGGCTGAGCGATTGGAGGCGATCGCCCATGGGAAGGTGAGAATTATTGACCAGAAGCCAGTTGCGGTAGGGATTGTGTTGTTCCCAGGGCAACGAACTCAGGGCAACCCCGGGGTTTCCCCACACCAGGGAGAGGTCAGGACTTAAGGGGGTCAGCAGGGCAAAACTTTCCAGTAGAGGTGCTGTGTAGCCAGTCTGCTGAAGGTCTTGAGCCGTGCCGCTGGCGGATTTGAGCAGTGCTCGGATCAGCCCATTGGGGTTGCCTGTGATCTGGCAAGCCACCCGATCGCTCGCTGCAATCCGCCACCGCGACAACCCTAACCCTGCCCAACGCAGCAGCCAATAGAGGGCATATCCCCCGGCGGACACCACTCTAGCAAGGCTTTGCAACACTCGATCGGATTGGCGATCGCCCCACTCTGCCACTCGCCAATACACCAGAAACGGCAACTGACTTGCCAATGTCACCAGTGACAAGACGGCAAAATCCTTGGATTGAATATGAACGAGTTCTCTAGCATAGAGGGTGGCGATTTCATCGTCTCTGAGTTGATCTAGCACCCCTTGGCTGATGGCGATTCTAGCTGCTTGAACCCATTACCGTAGGTAAAGCTCACAGGAGCAGCCGTGGGCAATACCATTAACTTGGGCAAGCGCAGTCGTTTGGGAGTACACAGGCGGCGGAGCAAGCGCGTGGATTCGGGGCTCGATCGCCCCAACTGATCTAAGGAGAGCACCGTTGCCCCATACGCTCGTTGCACAATCCGATCGAACCACCACGGCATCACCAGATATAGCCCCCCAACTGCCAACACAATCCATGCCAACGGGTTGCGGTAATACAAAATCGTTGGAGCCAACTCAGGTTTTCTCCCAAAAAATTGGTGAAGCCAAACACGGTTCTGACTATGCACCAGAGGATGGCGATCAGGGCGATCGCCGTAGCCCCCTGCATCACCCCTGACTCTGCCCGATTAATCGGAGCAAGGGCATTCCACTTCTGTGCTCGCCCCGCATAGCGTAACTCCAACCCGGTTGGCTGCTCAGTTGGAGTCGGAGGGGTATCTGGTGAGGTGGGTTGCCGCTGGTTTAATGTTTGCATCACCTGGACTGCCCACGCTCGGATGGGTGGGTTGGCGTTGTCGCACAAGGGCTGGCAGTAGGCGATCGCGGCTTGACAATTGCCCTGAAGATGGTGAGCTTTGACCAAACCCACCTGCGCTTTCAGTCGTAGAGCAGTGCTGGCGGAGGATTGGTAAACGAGTTCTAGGTGGGCGATCGCCCGGACAATGTCTTTTTGCTGGAGCGCCGCTAATCCCTCTTGTAGGACAACGGCTGCCTGTTCTGTTGAGGAAAGCGGCTCGGATGGGGATGGGTACGGCACAGTGTTGGAATCATCCATCTGTTTGCCTCAGTGACGCTAGAGTGACCCTGTTAATGGTAGAGGCACAACCGTAGCAATAATCATGGGAAAATGGCAAGCTGGCTGGGAAACAAGTTGGCTGGGAAATTAGCCTACCGTGGGTTGGGGTGAGGATTGCCTAGAGAGATTAGCAAGCAGGGTTTGCGCCTGTTGGGTGATCGCAGACCAGTCTCCATCTGCGATCGCCGTCCTCGGAAACAACTCGTTTGACAGCCCTACGCCGATCGCTCCTGCCTCTAAAAAACTCCTGGCATTCTCGATCGTCACTCCACCCGTGGGAATTAACGGGATTCCGGCTAGGGGCGATCGCAAACTTTGAAGATAGGCAGCGCCCCCCATTGCCTGCACCGGAAACACCTTGACGCACGCCGCTCCTGCCTGCCAAGCGGTGACAATCTCCGTTGGAGAGAGCGCCCCGGCAATCATGGGAATCCCGGCTTCCACAGCAATTTGAATTAACGTGGGGTTGGTGTGGGGGGTGAATAAAAACGTCGCACCTGCGGCGATCGCCTCCTCCACTGCCGACTCCGTCAATAACGTTCCAGCTCCAATCACGCAATTTGGCAACAAACTTAGGGTTTTGACTAACTCTGCTGGGCGATCGCTATTCCACGTCACCTCGATCAAGCGCATCCCTCCCGCTGCCACTGCCTGTGCCATCTGCCAGCCCTGCTCGATCTGGGGCGCACGAATCACAGCGATCGCTCGGTGTTGTTGCAGGAGCGCTCGCCAATGCTGGGAATTGATTACCACGTTAGTCTGACTAGTTGCGCAATGGTACACGCCAACTATAACGATTAGCAATTGGCAATTAGCGATTACTGCTCTTGCATTAACCGTAGATAGTTTTGCTGCAACTGAAAGTGGCTAGCTGCCATTTGCTCAGTCAATCCCCGTTCGGCGTCACAAATTTGTTGCCAGATGGTTGTCGATCGCTGGGCAGCCAGCAACTCAGTCCATAACAACTCCACTAGACGAGCAGCAACGGGGTTTTCGATCGCCAGTTGGGTTTGTAAGGCTCTAAATGCTTGATTTGCCTCGGTGTAGTGCTGCTTGTTGAGAAGCGCTAAACAGTTTTGTAATACGCAGGTCGCATCAGCCGAAAGGGTAGGAGTCATGGCGCACCGCAAAAAAAACAATTATTCATTATTCTTAATTGTAGTTTAATGGGCGATCGCTCCAACTAAAAATTTTCCTAGCCATCACCAACTTTAATGGTTTCGCCCCAATCACCCGTAATAAGGTGAAATAGTATAGATAGGTCATCGAGCTTAGCGTAAAGGTAATGGGTAAGCAGCGCGTTCTTTCGGGCATTCAGCCAACTGGCGATCTTCATTTAGGCAATTATTTGGGGGCGATTCGTAACTGGGTTGAGATGCAGCAAGACTACGAAGCCTTTCTGTTTATGGCAGATCTCCATGCCATTACCGTTCCCCATGACCCCAGCACCTTGGCAGCCAGCACCTACAACGTGGCAGCGACCTACCTAGCCTGTGGCATCGATCCGGCGATCGCCTGTATTTTCGTACAATCCCACATTCCTGCCCATAGCGAACTCGCCTGGTTGCTCAACTGCATTACGCCGCTGAACTGGCTACAAGACATGGTGCAGTTTAAGGAGAAAGCGATCAAACAAGGAGAAAACGTTGGGGCAGGGTTGTTAAATTACCCCGTCCTGCAAGCGGCAGATATTCTGTTGTACGAACCTGATAAAGTCCCCGTAGGCGAAGACCAAAAACAGCATTTGGAATTGACCCGCGACATTGCCGCCCGGTTGAATTACCAATTTGGCTCTGACGATCATCCCGTCCTCAAGATGCCTGAACCGATGATTCGAGCGGAGGGTGCACGGGTGATGAGCCTCACCGATGGCACTAAGAAAATGTCGAAATCCGACCCCTCTGATCTAAGCCGCATCAACCTGCTTGATCCACCAGAGGAGATCCAGCGCAAGGTCAAACGCTGCAAAACTGATTCTGTACGGGGTTTGACATTCGATGACCCCGATCGCCCCGAATGCACCAACCTGTTGACGCTCTACATGATTTTGTCGAATCAGACCAAAGCCGCTGTCACCGCCGAATGCACCGACATGGGTTGGGGGCAATTTAAACCGCTGCTTGCCGACACGGTGGTGGCTGCCCTGCAACCGATTCAGGAGAAGTATCACGCCATTACCAGCGATGCGGGCTATCTGGAATCGGTGTTGCACCAAGGCAAGGAACGGGCAGAGGCGATCGCCAATGTCACACTAGCAAAGGTGAAAGCGGCATTGGGATATTCTCAGCCGTTGTAGGGATTGAGGGAGGGATTGGCTGTTAGCGATTAGCGATTAGGCAAGATAGGCGGTAGGCTGTAGGGA
>JAAUSV010000353.1 GCA_012032525.1 Leptolyngbyaceae cyanobacterium SL_7_1 | reverse complement strand
TTGTTGGCGTTTGCCTGATTCAATACATCGTACCCACGGGCAACGGTACCCGATCTGGTGATGGCGATCGCCCGCCAGTAGCCCACCCCCTATTTGCCCCCATTACCAGTCTCACCCTCACCATGTCGGTGGTGGGTACTTTTGTTGGGCTAAAGCGCATCCGCTCAAGCCGAAACCGGATGTATGGGCGATCGGAACGGCTTTCTGGGGCGGCGTTGCTGGCGATCGGGTTGCAAACGCTTCAGGGAAGTTCTCTATATGCTGCATTGGTTCCTGGTGATTGCTGGCACCACAGCTCGCCTGTCGATTCGTCCCAAGCGGCTGAAGTGGGTGAAAACTACCCACCATGGCACCGATGAGATGTGGTTGGATGTGTCGGAGCAATCCTAATGGGTGGGGGATTGACGCAATCCCCCGTCGTTTATTAAACCGACGCCGTCTGATCCGGTTGATTGAGTGTAGAACGAGCATTCAGCGATAGCCCCACACGAGCAATTCCAGTAAACAGAACGCTAGCACCAACCAGCGTGCCAATTAACCAGGGAGCATTGAAGGGCCATTGGAATAGGATCATGGCACCGAGTACCAGCGTAATCATTGCATCGCCCAATACCCACGTCCAGTTTTGCTGAGGACGCAGCCGGAACGCCAGGAAAAGGTTGAATACGCCCTCGGTCATCAAGAAACCACCTAAAAACAGCGTTAGGGTCAAAACACCAGACAGCGGATTAGTGAATAGCGTAATCCCAGTACCGACGTATAGGATGGCTAACAGCAACTTCCAAATAAATCCTTCTTGGTTGCGGGTTTGAAAGGCATAGACTAATTTGCCTGCACCCGCGGATACGAGAATCAAGGCAATCCAGGTTTCAACCACAATGGTTGAGATGGCGGGGGCGGCGATCGCGGCAATCCCCAGAACAATTAACAAAACTCCAATCCACAGCGAGGTATTAATCGCTTGCTTGGAGTGGGTAGGAACATTGGTTGTCATGACAAACTTCTCTTTGCTTAAACAGGTTCATGTTTAGGCTAAAATTTCTCCTGCATTTCCTATGACCTTAGGGTAGAGAGGATTGTTGGTAACGGTGGTACAGCCCCGTGCTACCGAGAATTCCTATAGGTTTGGAACTACCCAAATTTCTTAAATCTGTGGCAGCATTCGAGCAAGCTGTTTTTCAACCGCTTTTGGATCTTGTATGAGCTGAGCGGCGATCGCAGTTGCCTGTTCACCTGGATAAACCTCTTCGGTTTTAGTCAATACGGCTTGTAGGGCGACAGTCGCGACCTCCTCTGGAGATACACCTTAAGGGTGTTGGGCGGGAAGTGGAAGATTTTGATTTTGTGGCACTTAAAGGATCAGGTCAGGCGCTTTAGTGAGTTGAAGCGGCTGATGCCGGAGATTAGCGAAAAGATGCTGATTCAGCAATTGCGAGAGTTGGAAAAAGATGGGGTGGTCGATCGCACCGTCTATCCTGACGTGCCACCAAAAGTAGAGTATGCCTTCACCCCCTACGGTAAAAGCCTAGAACCCGCCCTCCAAGCCCTCTGCCACTGGGGTGCAGCCCATCTAAACCACCTAGAAGTGAATCGCTAATTGCTAATTGCGAATCGCGAATCGCTCCTACATCCCCGGTCTCTCCCGCAATTCCTTGGGCAAATGATAGCGATCGCCCAAGACTTCCAACAGCGGACCATGTTCGCCAAATTTGACAATGCTGATGGAGGCGGCGAGGGCATTGATGCGATCGCGATACCGTCCTAAATCAATTCCCATGAGGTTGCAGAGAATAATCCGAATCGTGGCTTTGTGGGAAACGACGAGGACGTTGCCGCTGGTGTGGTTGGCTTCGATCTCGGCGATTACGGTCATGGCGCGGTTGGAGATCTGCACGGCGGTTTCGCCGCCGGGGGGAGCGTTCCAAGCGGGTTCGGTCATCCAGCGGATGTAGTCGTCGAGGTAGTGTTGCTTAACGTAATCGGGGGTTTTGTCTTCCCACTCGCCGTAATTAATTTCTTTGAGTCCATCTCGGATTTGCATGGGTTGCCCGATGGCGTCGCAGAGGGGTTGAGCGGTGTCTCTGGTGCGTTTTTTGGGGCTGGCGTAGATGGCTTCCCAAGGGGTAGTGCGGTAGGTTTCGGCGAAGGCGTTTGCCATTTGGACGCCTTCGGGGGTGAGTTCGGCTTCGGTTTCGCCGCAGTAGGAACCAGTGCGGCTATAGAGGGTTTCTCCGTGGCGGAGGAGGTGGAGTTTGAGACTCATGTTTTTCTACGCGGAGATGGGTTTGCTGTAGGGGTTTAGCCGTGCTAAACCCCTTTAAGGTGGAGTGCGTTGGTACTGATTCTTTATACACGAGTCTTTGGGATGGAGGGTGAGTTGGGGCTGAGTTTTGATTAGGGGTTTCTGAGATTGATGGGGAAAGTACTAGTCGTCGGTGTCGTGGTGGACTTTGTAGATTTCGCTGTCGATGCCGAGTTCATCGACGACGGTTTTAGAGTGGAGCAGGCGGCTGGCGATCGACAGCGCATCGCTCAAGCTACCGAAGATGGTAATTTCGCCTTCAATTTCGTGTAGCTCTTGGCGTAATTGTTCGGCTTGGGCTTCGTCAGCGGCTTCCAGTTGGCTGATGTATTGGCTGCGTTTGATTTTGTAGTGGGAGTAGGAGTTTTTGAAGTAGTTTTGCAGTTGATCGACGAGCGATACAACGGATTGATTTTCGGCTAAAAACCCTGGTTCTTTGCTGTCCATATGGCTCGCTGAAACATGTTTCTCCCAAAGAATACAGGGAAATTGGGAATTTCGCGAATCAGATCCCCGGCTTTTCCTAAAAAGCCGGGGATCTGGACGGCAAGTTATCCTAACGTGACGGATAAACTGGCAGGCTGCGCCCGATCGCCCTCTAATTTCACCCCTCGCTGATTTGCGTCTAGGTGGCGCACAATTTTGTAGACGGCTTCGACCTGGTCGGATGCGCCAATTTTTTCGGCGAGGGTGTCGATCGCCAGCGGTTGACCTGCCGCAGAGTGTAGGGCATCTACTACACGACGTTGCAGGTCGAGCAGGGTGGCGGCGGCTTTTTTACCCGCTTCGACGCCGGGTTGGTGGTAGGCGTTGATGTTGACCAGGGAACCGTAGAGGCTGACGGCCCGTTCATAGAGGGCGATCGTGGCGCCAACGATTCGAGGATTCACTTGAGGAATGGTGAGGGTGATGGAGTCGCGCTGATTTTCGTAGAGCGCCAGGCGAGTCCCCTGGAGTAAGCCGGAGAGGTAGTCGCCGGAGGTGATGCCGGGTTCGACTTCGACGGAGGAGCCGTGGCGATCGAGCAGCACTTCGATAAAGGTGACGAAGAAATTGGGGACGCCTTCGCGCAACTGCTGCACGTAGGCGTGTTGGTCGGTGGAGCCTTTGTTGCCGTAGACCGCAATGCCCTGGTGGACGATGTTGCCGTCTAGATCCTTTTCCTTGCCCAGGGATTCCATGACCAATTGCTGCAAATAGCGGCTGAAGAGGAGCAGACTATCTTTGTAGGGCAGCATCACCATGTCTTTTTCGCCTTTGCCGTTGCCAGCGTAGTACCAGGAGAGGGCAAGCAGGGCAGCGGGGTTGGTCTTGAGGTCGGCAATGCGGGTGGCGGCGTCCATTTCCTTTGCCCCAGCCAGCATGGCGCGAATGTCGATGCCCTGCAAGGCAGCAGGCAGGAGTCCCACGGCGGACAGTTCGGAGGTGCGCCCGCCCACCCAGTCAAACATGGGGAAGGAGGTGATCCACTGTTCGGCTTGGGCAACCTGGTGCATTTTGCTGCCAAACATCGTGATGGCGATCGCGTGTTGTCCAAACTTCAACCCCCGCTGTTCGTAGGCGTGTTTGATCTCCACCATGCCGTTGCGGGTTTCGGGAGTGCCGCCAGATTTGCTGGTGACGAGGACGAGGGTGCTGGGGAGCGATCGCCCAATCGAGTCAAAATCCGATCGATGCCATCGGGGTCGGTGTTGTCGATGAAGTGAATTGCCATTGGAGCATGGTCAGGCGCCAGCGCGTCAGCAACGAATTCGGGTCCGAGGGCAGAACCACCAATACCGATCGACAGTAGATCGGTAAACTTAGGGGCTTGAGGCGGATGAATTTCACCGTTATGAACTTTTTGGACAAAGGTTTCAATCTGAGTCACGGAGTCAGTGATTTCTTTGGACAACTCCGAAGTGGGGGCGAGGTCGGGATCGCGCAGCCAGTAGTGACCCACCATGCGGTTTTCGTCGGGGTTGGCGATCGCTCCCCCTTCCAGTGCTGTCAGGTCGGCAAAGGCTTTGTCAAATTTTGGCGTTAGGGTTTGAATAATGGGGCGTCAAACCGCATTCGGCTGACATCCAGATAGATCCCCAACCCTGCGTGGTAATACAGCCAGTCTTGATAGCGTTGCCATAGATCTGTTGAGTTCATAGGTTCTACCGATTGCTGAGGGATTGAGGGGAAAACCGAGTTCCATAAGTCCATTCACCATCACAGCATGAAACTCAGCGATCGTTTCATAATCATTCCATGAATCGCGTGAACTTATTGTAATCAAGGCTTTTTCAAGGCGGATGAGGGGGAAATGAGGAGTTGTTAAGCTTTCTGGATAGAGCAGCTAGATCTGGGTGATGGCTCAGATCCCCGGCTTTTTGGAAAAGCCGGGGATCTGGGAGCTAGGTTGTAGCCAGTATCTCTCCTACGCTTGCACGTATTGCTGCGACTCCGCCATTGGCTTGACATGCCAGATTTCCTGGCAATATTCGCGCACGGCTCGATCGCAGGAGAAGCGTCCAATTCGGGCGGTACTGAGGATAGACTTGCGCGTCCATTGCTCGGTGTCGCGGTAGGCTTGGCTGACTTGCTCCTGGGTGTCGATGTAAGACTGGTAATCGGCTAACAACAGGTATTGGTCGTAGAACGGCAACAGGTTGTAGAGCGGACGGAATAACTCGGTATCGCCGTGGGAAAGGGTGCCCGACACTAGCAGATCGATCGCCTGCTTCAGCACCGGATGGGTGTAGTAGAGTTCCGACGGGTTGTAGTTGTTGGCACGTAGGTCATCAATCCCCTCAGCGGTTCTGCCAAATTCAAAGAAGTTGTCTGCGCCGATCGCATCCCGAATTTCAATATTGGAACCGTCGGGTGTGCCGATGATCAAGCCGCCATTTAGGGCAGCAATCATGTTGCCTGTGTCCGCCGCCTCCGTCCCTGCTGTGGACAGGTGTTCTGCCAGATCGATCGCCGGATAGATCCGCTCGGTGAGTTTGGTGGTGAAGTCGGGCAGGAAAACTACTTTGAGGCGATCGTCCACGTCCGAGTCTGCATTCACCACCGCCGCCACAGTGTTGATCAGCTTGATCATCAACTTGGCGGTGAAGTAGTC
>JAAUSV010000352.1 GCA_012032525.1 Leptolyngbyaceae cyanobacterium SL_7_1 | reverse complement strand
CAGATATTGTGCAGCAGGATCTAACTCCCTCCAACTCAATTCAAAAGCAGCAGCAACTCCATATTGCGCTTTACTTGCCCAGGTTGGGTCAGCTTCCTCTCGGACTAAAGCTGTTTGTCGTAGCTTTTCCTGATTTAGTCGAGAGAGCATTTCAGTTAGAGAAAGATCTGGTTCTCGCTCCAGATAGCGCCCCACCAGTTCTAACCCCAACGGCAAATAGCCTAACCATTCACAGAGTTGTTCGGCTGCGGGGAGTTGGCGATCGATCCGCTCAGCCATAGTCAGCGATCGCAACAACTCCAATGCCGCCGCCTCACTCAACACCCCCAATTCCAAGGGACGAACAGCACTTCCCAACTGCAAGCGTGTGGTGATCAACACCTGAAACCGGGGTTCCGATGGAGGCAGATAATCTTGAATCAGGGCATAGTCAGTCACGTCATCCAAAATGATCAACGCAGTCCCCGATCGCCAGTGTTGCCAGCAAAAGCGAATCTGTTCTGTCAGATCCCCCTCCTCCGGCACTTTCAGCTTCAGGTTAATCCGCGCAAAGGATACCAGTTGGCTCCCCACCTCCGACTCTCGCGCCCGCAACCAACAGATTCCACCCTCATAGGTTTCTTGTTCTAGATGGTGATAGGCATATTGCAACGCCAACTCCGTCTTGCCAATGCCGCCCATACCAGCGATCGCGGTAATTGCTAGGCGATCGCCCTGCTGCAATTGCTCTTTGATTTGGATCAGTTCGGCGTCGCGTCCCACGAAGGTGTCACTGCGGCGCAGCAAGTTGTGGGGAATGCCGACGATTGGGGTATCCGGTTCGGGGTTAAAGATATTGGTGTTGTACAGACCTGTATTGACCTGGGTGTTGTTGCCGCCGTAGTTGGTTTGAGACATGCCGTAGGTTTCAGATCATGAACTGCGCTTGTGGTTTTGGGTTGCCCCCTTAAATCCCCAAAGATTGGGGGACTTTGAGGTTCGGTTCCCCCCAAAATTGGGGGGCTAGGGGGGCGAAAACGGCTGTAAATCACCCAAAAAATTACTTCTGCCCATGCTGGTGAGTGCCACCAAAGAAATTCGTATTGTCCGCTCCGGTTTTGGTTTGATAATTCGTGCCGCCGTAATTGATCTGCGTCATGCTGCTGTTGTCTTCTACTTGCATCAGCGTGATGTCATAGGCAAGCCTTTGCACTTCCCTAGAAAACTGCGGGTCATCATCCATCGCTACTTGCAAATAAGCCGCCAGTTGATTGATCTGCTCCTGCGTGATCTGTTGTTTCTGCTCAACCGCCGCCTTCACTCCCTCCACCCGTGGACGCCCCGCAGCTTCGCCCA
The DNA here is from genome assembly GCA_012032525.1 of Leptolyngbyaceae cyanobacterium SL_7_1. Lineage (GTDB taxonomy): Bacteria > Cyanobacteriota > Cyanobacteriia > Elainellales > Elainellaceae > JAAUSV01. Next base: position 4,062 of record JAAUSV010000352.1, on the reverse strand, counting down.
GATGCGTTTGCCCAACTCATCCATCTTGGCGATCGCCTCCGCCGTAAACTTCTTCCCCACTTCCCCCGCCCCCGACTCCAGGAATTTTTGGAATGCCAAGGTGGCGATCGTTCCAGCGGTCAGCGATACCGGATCAGGCATATTGGTGATTTCCAACGAGAGTTATATCTCTGTCTACCAGAAAAATCACTGACTTTGCAGAAAGCTTTAGAGTTAATTTGGCATCTATTGAGTTGAAGCGAGTGCTTGCCAGCGAAGCGTGGAAACGGGGGACGCTTTGGATAAACCGCTGTAGATAATCTCTGATGAATAATTGAAAAACTATAGTTTTCCAGGAAAAGAATTGGAACTGTATTTAGAAATACACTTTGCTCTAAATTAACCAGACATGCTGAACATCGAATGTCTGTACTGCTCCTTGGTAAAAAATAGCTCTCCTATGTTCAAACCCGTTTAACGTAAATTTCAGTTTGGTTGTCCAGCCGGAGAAAGCTTCCCCCCACAATTGCTTTTTAGGGCTGGCTGCTGCTGATTGTACTTAAATGATGCGTTGTCTTGTTGAGGGGTGCGATCGCGCCCCTTGGCAAGTGCGCTGGTACGAATAGGCGTTGATCTGGAGTAAACCCTGTCGGGTTGGCTCCTGTTTTGCGATGGGTTAACGGCGGTTTATTTGTTCACCTGTTCACTGTTTAACCATTATTTCGACTAAGTATTGTGCAAATTTCTACCACTTTTTCTTCAATCGATCGTTCAACTGCTGTCTGTTCTGCTCCCTTGAGCCATTCTTCACCAGTCACGTCCTCTCAGCTTGTCTTTATCGATCCAGCCTTAGAAGATTGGACAGCCCTAGTCAACGGAGTGTTGCCTGGAGTTGAAGTTTTTCTGTTGCATCCGCATGAGGATGGGATTGCTCAGATCGCTGCCATATTGATGGGGCGGACGGGGATCGCTGCAATCCATTTAGTTTCCCACGGTAAGGTGGCGGGGTTGCGGTTGGGCACCGCTGAATTAAATTGGGCAACCCTCGATCGCTACCAAGCCTCTCTACAACAATGGCGATCGGCACTAACGGACGATGCTAACCTTTTGCTATACGGCTGCAATGTGGCGGCTAATGCAGATGGAGTTGCCTTTATCCATGCCCTCAAAGCCTCTCTGGGCGCTGAGGTGGCGGCGTCTACCACTCCGACTGGCAGTGTGGACAAAGGGGGAGACTGGCAACTGAGTGCCGCAACGGGTGCGATCTGGGCGGAGCTGGCGTTTTGCCCGGCAACGATCGCCACCTACAGCGGAGTCATGCTCGACGCGATCGACAGTTTTAGTTCCTACTTTAGCTGTGGCTGTGCGGCGTGTAGTCTCAGCTATCTCACCCAAGCGTTGGGCACGTGGGAGCGATCGAAAACCAGCAAAACCACCACAACGTCTCAAGTGGTATACACCGATGGTCCGATGCTGCAAATCAATAGCACCACCACGACTGTCGCCGCCACCGCCGCTACCACTGTGTTGTTGGCGGAGGATTTCTCGGCAACCGATGGCGATCTACCGGAGGGCTGGGAATCGCAAACCCTGGAGGGCAATCCTGAAACAGACCAGTGGCGAACGGATAATCCGGGCGATCGCGATCTGGATAATGTGGACGATCCGTTTGCGGTCTACGACAGCGACGCCCTCTCCAATGACAATGTGGCAGAGAGCGTGGCGTTTGTTTCCCCCATCTTTAATGCCTCCGCTGCACCGGGGGTGTTTCTACAATTTGACCAGTTTTATGGTGGGTTTCAGGGCGGCGAATTTGCTAGCGAAATCTTTGTGGAAGCCTCTACGGATGGAGTGAACTGGGAGGTTGCCTACTCGTCCAACATTGATGGATTCTTGGTCAATTCTCCCACGGTGGATCTAACCGATAGCTTGCAAGGCTCTGATACAGCGCAGGTGCGGTTCCGGTTTGATGGTAACTGGTCCTATCTCTGGGCGATCGACAATGTTGAAGTAGTGGATTATCTACCCCCCGGTGTCACCTTGCCCGCTGGAGTGGTGGGGGTGAGTGAAAGCAATGTCCCCGATCCCCTGGATTTTTCCTTTGCTCTAGAAAGCCGCCCCAGTGCTCCTGTCACCTTGAACTTTACGGTGGATGGGGAGCAATTGCAGCCGATCGAGTCGATCACCTTTAACCCAGAGGATTGGTTTGTTCCCCAAATCTCGCTGGTGCAAGCGGTGGTGGACGACCTCTACGAAGGCGAAGATGTTGTTTCTGAAGTGCAGATCGAGATTGTCAGTGATGATCCTGCCTACAGTGGCTTGGTGCTTGAAACTGTTCCAGTGCAAGTAACGGAAACCACCATCCCTGGGTTCACCAGCTACCGCACGGTGGAGAAAACCTTTGCGGATTTGTCGGGGTTGGCACAGACAAATCCGGACCTGGCAAGCTGGGTAGACATTGGCGACAGCTACGACAAAATTATCTCCGGTGGGGCAGCCGGGTTTGACATCTTTGCCCTGGAGTTGGGCAATCAGGCGACGGATCAAGTTGCCGATCGCTTTGGACCCAAAGGTAAACCGATTTTGTTTGTCCAAGCTTCGATCCACGCCCGTGAATACTCCACTGCCGAAGTGATCACCCGCTTTGCCGAACAGTTGGTGGCAGGCTATGGCAAGGATGCAGAAATCACGGCGCTGCTGGATTATGTAGACATTCGCATTGTGCCGATCGTCAATCCCGACGGGCGTAAGTTTGCGGAGCAGGGCTACTCTTGGCGCAAGAATACCAATCCGGGGGATGGCACCGCTCCCTTCCCCATCTATGGCGTTGACCTCAACCGCAATTACGATTCACAGTGGGGACAGGTTCCCGGCGGAGCCAGCACCGATCCGGCTGACCTCACCTATCAAGGCACCGCTCCCTTCTCAGAACCGGAGAGTCAGGCGCTGCGCGATTATCTGCTAGCGACATTGCCAGATGAAAAGGGCGAAGGCATCTTTGACCCAGCCCCAGACGATAAACCAAACATTTACTACGACGTTCACAGCTTTGGCAACCTCGTCCTCTATCCAGCCGGGTATGACCCCGACCCATCTACCGAAGAAATCGAACTGGTTCCCAACTATGAGGGCTTGCGCAATCTGGGGTTGAAGGTTGGATATTTCACAGGGGTTGATGGCGAAGCCTACGATGTCCAGCGAGCGCTGAGCCTCTATGCCACCTCTGGAACAACGGACGACTGGGTATATCAAACCTTTGGCAATGCCTCCTACACCCTGGAACTGGGGACAGATTTCTTTCAAGATGTGGAGTATTTTGAGGAAATCATTGTTCCTGAACTAATTCCCGGATTGCTCTACTCTGGGAAGGCGGCCTATGCTCCCTATCTGGTGTCGGAGGGGTCAGATACGATCGACACGACCCTCGATCTGGCTCAAGTGGTGGCAGGAACTACAGTTACCCTCACCGCCACCGCCGACGACACCCGCTATGACGATGACAATGGCAACTCTCCAGAAGGGGTGACGGAAGGACTAACCCTACCCGACCCCGACCCCATCACTGCGGCGCGTTACTCGATCGACGCTCCGTCCTGGATTCCTGGCACTGAGTTGTTTGAACTAATGGCGGCGATGGCAGCTTTGACAGTGCGATTGAAGCGCTGACGGTTCGATCGACACCACCGATCTTGCCCCCGGTCGCCACACTATCTTTGTGGAAAGTCAGGACGCCAACGGCAACTATGGAGCGTTCTCCGCCGTGTTCCTAGATGTGATCGAGGCTACCGATGGCGACACAACAACAGTGGACGGCACGGATGCCAATGACCTGCTGAGCGGTGGCGAGGGCAGTGATATTATCTATGCCCGTGCAGGGGATGACCTGGTGGCTGGCGAACTGGGCGACGATATTATCTTTGGTGCCGCAGGGGACGATACCCTGCGGGGCGATCGCAACTCTAGTAGAACTGGCGGAACCATTGGCGGCGATGATCTGATCTATGGCGGCGAGGGCAACTGAGTCGAGGCATTGGCGGTAAGGGGGGCGATGACTCCCGTCTATGGCGACGAGGGCGTCGACTC
>JAAUSV010000351.1 GCA_012032525.1 Leptolyngbyaceae cyanobacterium SL_7_1 | reverse complement strand
GTCCCCCTCCCACTCCAATGTCTAGCATTCGCATCCTTGGTAGCTGACTTTTGCAGGAGATCGAGTATGGTTTTGTTCGGCGGGTTGAAGTCGGCGTAGTTGGGCGTAGTATTGGGCAATGCGCCGGGTTGAATAGAGCGTTTGATTCTTATCAACCATTCAGTACTCCGCTCAGTACTCCGCTGTACTTCACTGAGTTGAAACAGCTCCAGTAAAACCGGGATAGGGGTTGTTTAGCCATGTAGACCCAGGGAGATTTATTTGTCTTGAGCAAACCCAGAGGCTGTCAGAAGCGCTAGGGTGCTGATGCCGATCGCTGCTCCAGCCACAGCTCCCCATTTTAGCAGCGGATTTTGATCAATCCAGTCCGTCACACTGGGAATTGTTAAATGGCTAAAATCTCCTTCTGTGCGATCGTGCTCGCTGACAGGTTCATAGAGGTTATGGGGATCATCGGCTGACTTTGGTTCATCGGTCTTTTGCAAGTTAAATCCAACCAGCAGCAGGAGCTGATCCACTAATCCGGGGGAAAGTCGCTGCAAGACATCGAGTAATTTGCCGACATCCCCCACGATCAAATCCCGCACAGGGTGTTCAGCCGCATAGAGAATAGCATCTGCCACTAACTTGGGCTGGTAGTAAGGAGGAACCCCCGTTGGTTTTACCCCCAGTTTTGTTCGCCCATTGTTGTAGAACGGGGTGTTGATCACCGATGGCTTAATACTAGTGACGCTGATTGGCACTCCCTCGTGTTGCAATTCAACCCGCAATGCTTCTAGAAATCCTTCTATGCCATGTTTGGAGGCTGAATAGGCACTCTGCAAGGGTAGCGCTCGCCTGCCCTCTACAGAAGAAACATGGATGAGCGCACCGCCCATCTGACGCAGATGGGGAAGGGCTGCCTTGGCGCCATATATCTGTCCCAGCAAGCTAACGTCAATCACCCGCTTAAATTCTTCTGGAGTAATCTGTTCAAACGTGCCAAAAACGGAGGTAGCCGGGGCGTGAACCCAAGTGTCTAATCGTCCGTAGGTCGCAACGGTTTTGTTGGCGATCGCGTTGACTTGCTCAAACTCAGACACATCGGCAACCACAGCGGTTGCCTCACCACCGCTTGCGAATTTCGTTGACTAATGACTCCAACCAGATTGACTGCGGGCAGAAACCACCACAGAAGCCCCCCGGTTTGCAAACTGGAGGGCGGTTTCACGTCCAATTCCACTGGAAGCTCCAACGACTGCTACAACTTGTTGAGCAATGGGTTTTAATTGCATTAAGGCGAATTCCTTTTGTATGAAAAATTCTAGGAGGAAGACCTTGTAACGGTTTTACCTGTTCTGCTGGCATCGTAACGATTCCAATTTCGCCCAACGTCTGTCAAAAGAATGGGTTTAAAAGAATGCAGTAAAGGATAGGGCAAGTCTCTGAATGGTGGGATACTCCGCTGTCCCTTCATCAAAGTATTTAGAGGATAAAAATCATGGTTACAAAAACTCAACCCGGTGAAGACCAAGATCATGTATATCCCCTCCGCCACTTTCTGGCAGAGCGTCCTGCGGTGCGCGATCGCATTGCAACTGGGAAAGCCCTCCGCCAAACGCTTCCCCGTCGTGATCACGGGATCTACCAGCCCTCCGCTAATCGCCAAGACCCGATCGCCATTCTAGAGGCGCAGGCAAAAACCCGCCTGCCCGAACTCGTGCCCCTGCGCTATGCTCGCATGTTGGCGTCTCCGTTTGCGTTTCTGCGAGGCGCGGCAGCAGTGATGATCGAGGATATGGCATCGGCTGCAACCACAGGTTTGACGGTGCAAGCCTGTGGCGATATGCATGTGTCTAACTTTGGTGTGTTTGCTTCTGCTGAACGCAATCTAGTATTTGGCATCAATGATTTTGATGAAACCTGTTGGGGGGCATGGGAATGGGACTTAAAGCGGCTCGTCACCAGTGCCGTGATAGCAGGACGCTTTCTACATGCCGATCGGCAGTTGTGTGAGGAGGCAGCGCGAGCAGTGGTTGCCTCCTATCGTGATCACATGCGCGAGTACGCCGATTTGGGATATTTAGAACTTTGGTATAGCAACATTGGGGAAGAAGTACTGTTGGAAGCGTTGCCAGAAGAGTTCCATAAAAAGGCGCTGAAACTGGCGACAAAAGCACGTCGTCGCACCCACTTACAGGTGCTCGATAAAATGACGGATTTGATCGACAACCAGCAGCGAATTATCGAAGTGCCTCCCCTCACGGTACGGGCGGAAACCATTGGTATGGTACGACCGATCATGGATCACCTAACACTGTTTTGGCAGGATTATCTTGCCTCACTGGCTGTAGAGCGCCGGGTACTTTTGTCGCGCTATCGAATTTTGGATGCGGCGTATAAGGTGGTTGGGGTTGGGAGTGTGGGGACTCGCTGTTGGGTGATTTATTTACAGGGACAGGATGAGGCTGATCCGCTGTTTCTTCAGGTGAAGGAAGCTCAGCCTTCTATTTTGGCACCCCATGCAGTTGCTTTAGCCAAGCCGCACGGGCGATCGCCAACCAAGGACATCGCGTCGTCGCCGGACAGCGGCTAATTCAGGGTGCGCCCGATATTTTCCTGGGCTGGGGTGAGCAGGATGGCATTCATTACTACGTGCGGCAGTTGCGGGATATGAAAGGGGGCGTTGCCTTAGAACCCGGTAAGTTTCGTCCAGCGGGATTGCCTGCCTACTGTCGATTGTGTGGCTGGGCACTGGCGCTAGCCCATGCAAAATCGGGGGACGCTGCACTGCTGGCGGGGTATATGGGCAAGAGTGAGGAGTTGGATGAAGCCTTAGCAAAATTTGCCTTTGCCTATGCGGATCAAACCGAGCAGGACTATGAACAGTTGACTGCGGCTGCCCGACAGGGGCGCATTCCAGTTGCCAGTGAATTTTAAGCGGGTTTAGGTGGCTCGTTTAAATTTGAGTGCGATCGCCCCCTTATTGCCCAGCTTGCCGCTATTGCCCAAAATATTCACCTGTCCCTCGCCAGTGATTTCAACCGCCAGCTCCACCTCATCCAGTTGCAGCCCACTTAAGTGATTGGCTTGCTCAGAGATCTCACCCAAAACTTTCAGCAATCCATTTAACTGTGCTCGCAGTGCTGCGGCGTCAAGGGGGACTCGTTTTTGGGTGATGGTGCTGATGTGTTCTGTGACTCGACCAAATCCACCACCAATATCCTCTCCACTGCGCTCTCCGCGACGGACTTCTTCGACGGTTTGAAGGGTTTCGGTTTCAACAATAAACCAGATTTGAGAGGGATCGTCTGTCACGCGACTGGCTCCAGTTTTTTCTCTATCTTCGCTCAATTGGAGCCGATATCAGAAAAATTTGTTAACCACCTGTCTAAATCCGACAGACTGGCGAAGTCTAGTAAGACGTCTCCCAATGCCTCTAGTTGCTCGATCGATAGGGCTGCAATCTGCATTTTAGTAGCCGCTGGAAGCTCTCCTACTTTTCGAGCCAAGAGCCGCAAAAGGATTGCCCCAGCTTCTTCTTGGCGACCTTCTTGGCGACCTTCTTGGCGACCTTCTTGGCGCCCCTCTTGACGCCCCTCTGCTTTTGCCTCTTGATAGACTCGCGTCTGTTGCAACGTGATTCCTAGCATTTGTTCCACCTCTTGCCGACTCAAATGGATGAACTTGTAGACCATGATTGTCGTAATCATCTCTATAATGGCACGCCTGTTGTCGGGCTGTACCTCTTGCTGCGATCGCGCCAGCAGCTCCCGCGCTATCTCTGGTGCTTCAGTTTCCTCAATAGTTGTTAGCACCATCAGGGCTACTCCTACAGGCAACTGAGTGATCTCTCCCAATTCATTCAAATAGACTCGATGAACGCGATCGCTCTTTAGCAAATCCTCGTAGGGGAGTGTGATGCTTTGTTCTAGGGTGCGAGAGGGGTAGATGACTACGGCTTGCCAATCGCTGAAGCGAACACGGTTGCGGTAGAAGTATAAAAATGCTTCACCTGTACAAGAGCGATCGATATCTGATCAGCTTGTCCTACAGGAGAAAATTGGGCAACTGTTCAGCATTGCTTACCAAGCTACCCAATCCAGGTTGGATTTTTGGATGTCGTTACCCACATCGCCGGAGTAGATCTGGACTCTTCTTCGACACGCCCAATGAATATCCCATCCATCGGTTCTGGTACTGAAGAGCACACGCGGAACCGCAGACTACCCGAAACCCAATGTTGTTGTTCCGATTGTCTGGGTTGTTCCTGTTGCGATTGGCAGAACGGCAGTTCCTCGGATTGTTGTTCCACGAACCACCGCGCAGCAGCCGGAAGTGCCTACCCCGTGTTTTGCCTGTTTTCACAGGACAATGACTATTCTGCCGGAAATGGGAGGGATTGAGGATGATTTGTTTTAACTGCCAAGTATTACCTTGATCCAAATGGGCGAACCAACTTTGGAGCGACTGAGCCAGTTGACTTTGAGAAACATTGCCATGTTGATACTCGCTTTGAAGTCGTCGCAATCTACGTTTGGCTCGTCGTAGATTTTCAGTGCGAACCCGAATCCGATCGGGCAACACTCGAAACCCTAGAAACGTAGCGCCATGACGGGTTTCAAATAATTGGCTTTTAATGGGGTGGATTTTGAGCCGCAGGGTGGTCAAGTAGGTTTCGATCTGGAGACGGGCATCGGCTAGAAATTGTCGATCGTCACTGAGGAGAGCAAAATCGTCTACATACCTGAGATAGTGGGTGGCATTTAGATTTTTCTTTGATGAAGTGATCCAATCCGTTGAGATAGACGTTGGCAAAGAATTGGCTGGTCAAGTTGCCAATTGGGCAATCCGCGTCGTCTTGTTAGGGGAGTAATCAAGTCATCGCCTGGAAAATGCTCGATGGCGGGTTCCTGTTCATTGCTGTTGTCGATGATGGTGTCGAGTAACCAAAGGGTGTGGGGACATTTGATCTTTCGCCTCAGCAAGGATTTGAGGATTGTGTGATCGATACTGGGGAAATATTTTCGGATATCGCACTGCAACACATAGCGATGGCTACGGGCATAGTTGACGAATCGTTTTAAGGCGCGGTGTGTGCCAAACCCAACTCGATTGGCGTAGGAGTCGGCAATAAACGTTCGTTCAAAGATGGGGACGATGATGTTGCACAGGGCATGGTGAACCACTCGATCGCGATAGGGAGCCGCCGAAATAAGACGGGGTTTGGGTTCGTAGATCTGGAAGGTGCGATATTGCCCTGGTTGGTAGGTCTGATTGCTTAAATCGGTTTGCAGGTGATGTAGTTCCCATTCCAGGTTATAGTTGAAGGCGAGCACGTTCTCTCGAAATCGCTTGCCTTTTGGGGCTTTACGAGCTGCTAGTAACAAATTATCGAAGGCGATCACCTGTTCCCAAAGGTTG
>JAAUSV010000350.1 GCA_012032525.1 Leptolyngbyaceae cyanobacterium SL_7_1 | reverse complement strand
GGATATCCTCAGTTTGCACAATCCAGCGGATCGGCTCCCCGGTTGGCAGTTTCACCAAACACTGCTCCCAAATCGGACGAAACGACTCGTGGCTCAGCCATTGGTTAAAGGCGATCGCCAATTGGCGAGCCGCTTGGTTACAGGCAGCGATTAAATCAGCCTGAGAACCAGTGGGCATGGGGTTGACGACCTCCCCCAGCCGAAACACCAAACTCAAGCTGCGATAGAGCGCCTGCCACTGCTGGTAATCCGCCCCTAACTCCGAAGCTGGGGGCAAACTGCCTCGGGTGCGAGCGATCGAGCGCAACGCTGGCTCCTGTTCTCCGTGCAGATCCAGGGTGACGTTGACGCCCCGATGCAGATCTCCAGCCAAATCTAAAATAACTAGCGTTGCCATCGCACTATCGATCGCGGATTCGTGGGTCTACAAAGTGAGTTCAGAGTTAATTTAGACGATCGAAGCTAACTACAAGTTCACTCAGGCGGTTTCCCGTCTATCCTGTCAATGCCCGTTGCGGCTAATACTTCAAACACTCGATCCATTGCCGTTTCCGGAGGCACAAAGATGACAAATCCATCCCGCCCCCTGGTCAGCAGCACCCGATAACTATTTAACCGCAACCGCAGCGGATTGCGGACATGGCGTTGCCGGATTGGACTGGACCACCCCTGATCGTGCCACAGCAAATCATTTCCCCAACCAACAATGGGAAAATCTAACTCCAACCCCTGGCAACCAAACTCCGTCACCACCTGCTCCAACGCACAACAGGACAACGGCGAATCGGGCGGATCGATGTACCACGCCCCCATATTCACCCGAACGGTCGAGCGATAGTCATTGGGCAGTCCATGAGCCGCCAAATTTCTGGCACGGGAGGAGGCGAGGAGTCCGTAGCGCTTGCTGGGTTGTGATTGGTAGCGATCGCGGCAATACTGCTTTGCCGCTTCCAGATCACGGGTGAGGTAGGGCGTAAAACCATCTGCCAGGAGTGAGGCAGTCAGGGTAGCCGCCGCCGCCACTTCCCCCGCCAGCAAATGGGCAACCCAGGTTTGCACGTGTTCCGCTAGATGGGTGCGTAGGGAAGTGGTGAGGTTGAGTAGGGGTTGGACGTGTAGGCGATCGGGTGGAACTGCCGTAAAATATGGGATTTGCTCTGGGGCACAGTGGACATGCCACGGCTCAGGGGTCTGTTCTAACCCGTGGTTCCATTGCTCCGTCCCCTCCTCTTCCCCCACGTGGATTTCCTGCCCCTCGCCAATCAAGCCCACCAGCACACACCAATCGGGGGCACGTCCGGCAATCCGCAGCACCGCCCCCGCCGCTGCCGTGTCGATGCCATATTTCTCCCCCATGCGCTCTGCGTCCCAGGCACGTTGCGCTTCGTCAAACACGATCACGTGTTCCCGTGGGGGACTCTGGCGGCGAACTTCGTGGTGTAGGTAAAAATTGCGCACCGCCTGGACAAACACCCGACTTTTGAGGGCATATTGCAGCACGGTGATCAGCGGCCCATTGCCAGAGAGGAAGACGGCTGAGCGGACCCCCTCCGGCATCGGCTGATAGACCACCTGCAACCCCACTAGGGTTTTCCTGCTCCCGGTACGCCCGTGATCAGTACCAAGTGCCGTTGCTGCTGAACCTGAGCCGTGTCGATCAACTGATTTAAATAGGCAAGGACAGCGGGAATACCGGCACTCCGCGCCCGTTTGATCTCCGGCAATGGTTGCTGTTGAAAGATTTGTCGCGCCGCCTGCACGACCGTCGGCAACGGCGCATAATCCGCCTGAATCCACTGCACGGGATCGATCGCCGCCGATCGCCCCTCCTCCTCCCGCCAAACAATCGGCGATCGCCTCAGGTGGCAAAACTCTGACCCCTTGCCGAATCTCGCCCGATCGCTGTCGCCGAGTCAGTACCAGCAACGGCACCACTGGCGCATTTCCACACCCGCCGTGGTACTCCGCCAGATCCCGTCCATACGCCGCCACTTGGTCTAAATCCGCCGAACTGGGCGTAGTTTTTTGTTTGAACTCGATCACCCAGATCACCCCGGCTGCCAGAATAATCAGATCGGGACGCCGACCGCCCTCACGGGGCAATTCGTATTCAAAAATCAATGTCCAATTGGCGCTAGTGGGGCGCCGATTGAGCAGGAGAGTGAACGGCGATCGCAGCACTTCCCCACTATCTATCCACGCCTGCTGCTGTGTTTGGGTAGGGCGTTTCCGGTAGAGCCGTTGATAATTGTAGGCGATGGTGTGCAACCATTCGGCGGGGGACAGGGCGAAAAAATCGGCGATCGTCCCCATCCAGCCGTAGGTAGCGGTGGAGGAGTCCAGCAGGGAAAGTTGGTGCAGTTCGTCGGGCATCAGTGGAACTTGGGGTATCGAGTAATATGGATTACTTCTAAAATCGCTTCAAGATCCTGACGCCGACCGAGAGGTGAGAAAATCTGTAGTAGGTTTTTTATCTTTGTAACGGTGCTTAATCGATTGGGTAAGGAATTTTCGGTAGGATGGGCGGTGCTCATTAAATTCTCAAGTGTTGGTTTCTAGTAGCCTTTGCAGATTCTCAACCCTCTGCACAACTGTCCCCTCTTACTGTACATTCGAGCCTGACGAAATGGCTTGACCTCCATCGGTTGTGTGTTTACATCAACTCCTTGTCCTACATCCATCCCTGTTTGAATCTTGAAGGAAGCCTGTGAACATTCACCGTTTCGCATCTCGTTTTGCTCGCTCAATTGGCATGAGCATTACATCAGCAGCGATCGCCCTACCCACGCTAGCGGCTGACCGAGTGACTTTCTATTACCCACCCTTTTTTGAGGCATCCATCTCGGTCGATTCCCTAGAAGTATTTGCCGATGATGGGACGATCGCCGACGAGCTGACATTTTACGCTCGCTTTGTCGAACCCGACCAGATTGAAGCCCTACGAGACATTTTGCAGCGACGATTTCGGGTGAGTGCTATTACGGTGTCGCAGTTTACCTACACTGAAATTGGCGAAATCTTGCTGCGCCAGTTGGGACAAGTGCTACGCACCGAGTCCAACCAAAATGGGTTTTACTCCCTGCGGGCAGCACTGTTGCAGGCGGCGGCACGCAACCCAGAAGGGCTAACCATCATTGACCTGCTGCGAGCATTTCCGGTGGATACAATCCGGGTGGATGTGCGCTTGGGATTGGACACGGCGGAGGAGCTATCGAGTTTCTTTTTGCGTCGAGATGCGATCGTGGCAGCCATTCAACAAAAGGCGATCCTCGAAGCCGCCGCTAACCCGATCGACGCCTCAGCCTTGCCCGATCTACGCACCCCAGGCAGACTACGGGCACAAACCCTTCCCCTCAGTTTTTCCACCGCCAACCGGGAACGAGCCGTCGCCGCCACCCTCTATCTACCCGAAGTCAGGACAAACACCCCGGTGGAACCTGCCCCGGTGATTGTGATTTCCCATGGCATTGCCTCCGATCGCACCACCTTTGCCTACCTCGCCCAACACCTTGCCTCCCACGGCTATGTGGTGGCGTTGGTGGAGCATCCTGATACCAGTGCCCGTCGGTTTGAGCAGTTCTTTTCGGGGTTTGATTACCCCCCCGATTCCCTCGATTTGATCACCCGCCCATTAGACATTACCGCCCTGCTCGATGAGCTAGAACGGCGATCGCAAACTAACCCGTCCTTCCAAGGGCGGATGGATCTCGATCGGGTTGGGGTGATTGGTCAATCCCTTGGAGGCTACACTGTCCTAGCGCTGGCAGGTGCCCAACTCAATTTTCCCCGGATTCGCCAAGAGTGCGTTGATCCGGAGTTGCGCCAGTTGTCGTTTAATCTCTCCATCCTTTTGCAATGCCGGGCGATCGACCTGCCCAGCGATGTATACAATCTACAAGACGATCGGGTAAAAGCCGTGTTGGCAATCAACCCAATTGATAGCCTGCTATTTGGACAGGAAGGCATGAGCCAAATCCAAATTCCCACCATGATCGTGGCAGGCAGCGAGGATATTTTTGCGCCTCCTCCAGAGGAGCAATTTCACCCCTTTCACTGGTTGACGACGGATGAGAAGTATCTGGTGGTGCTAGGGCAAGGCACCCATTTCTCCTTTCTCAACACGGGCAGGCAACGGGGCGTATTACCTGTGCCCCCCGATCTAATCGGTCCTGACCCGGTGGAAGTCCAACCCTATCTGAAGGTGTTGAGTACCGCTTTTTTCAACGCCTACCTCAACGACAACCCAACCTATTTGCCCTATTTGAGCGCGTCCTACTTGCACTCGATCGATCAAGACCCCTTTAGCTTGAGTCTTGTTAGGGAGCTAACGGAGGAGCAGTTGAACGCCGTTCCCTAAACAATTCTAAAACCGCAAAAGCATGACTCAAAGCGTGGGGATTAAAGGGTTGCTATGACATCTATCTATGGGCGATCGAATCTGCAAACGGAGATTCGCGAATTCTTTAAATTAGCCATTCCCCTCGTCAGTGCCCAGATTGCCCAATCTGCTACGGGGTTTGCCGATACGGTGATGATGGGCAGGCTAGGAGCCGATGTCTTGGCGGCGGGGGGCTATCCTCCATCACATTCCTCTCACTGATGGCAACGGGGGCGGGCATGGTGATGGGGACAAGCCCACTGGTTGCCGAAGCCTTTGGTGCTGGCAAGCGATCGCGCATTGAGCAACTTGCCAGCCAAAGTTTGTGGATGGCGGTGTTTGTGTCGATTCCCCTGATGCTGCTGACTGCCGATGCCGACGCCTGGATGCGGCGCATAGGACAGCCCGATCTAACAGTGCAATTAGCCAATTCCTATCTAGATATTATGGTGTGGGGGCTGTTTCCGGCGATCGGGTTTGCAGCGCTGCGCTCCACGGTGTCTGCCCTGTCCCAAGCCCGTCCGATCATGGTGATTGTGGTAGCGGGCACCGCGTTTAACATTGTAGGGAATTACGTGTTGGGGTTTGGTAAGTTAGGGTTGCCCCAATTGGGAATGGCGGGTTTGGCAATCTCCAGTGTGCTGTCGCTGTGGGGAATGTTTCTCACCCTCGCCCTCTATATTCTGAAGCAGCGATCGCTCCAGGAATACCGCATCTTTCAAACCCTACATCACTTTAACCCCAAAATCTTGAAGGAACTGGCGTGGGTGGGTGTTCCTATTGGCTTGTTTACGGGGTTGGAGACTGGGTTCTTCATGGTGATCACCTTTATGGTGGGACGGCTAGGCACAACCGCCCTCGCCGCCCATCAAGTGGTGTTTCAAACCATCGTCGTGGCATTTATGGTGCCGTTGGGAATCTCCTTTGCCACCACGGTGCGGGTAGGGCAAGCACTGGGGCGGGGCGATCGCCGGGGCATTCAACAAGCCGTGTGGGTGAGTATGAGTGTCACCACGATTTGTATGATTTTGCTGTCGATCGCCTTCTTGCTGTTT
>JAAUSV010000349.1 GCA_012032525.1 Leptolyngbyaceae cyanobacterium SL_7_1 | reverse complement strand
CATCCTCCCCCAGCACATTGCCAAAGGGGGCGTGGACAAATTCGTGCTTTGGCGTGATCCAGCCCGCCCGTTTGCCGACCTGGAAGATTTGGGCGAAGTGGTTGCTCTGTTCTGCGCCGACGGGATAGACAACGCGATCGACCTGATCCACCTGCACCCGGTAGCGAATCGCCGCCAGATCGGTGGTGGCATAGTTGTACCCGCCCCCCGATTTTTGAATAATCAGCGGCAACGGCTTGCCCTCCATGTTGGTGAAGCCTTCTAGAAACACACAAATCGCACCCTGATCCTCTACTGCCAAGCCAATCCGCTCCAGCTCCACCACTACGTCTGCCAGAAACGGGTTGTAGAACGACTCTCCCCGAAGCTTGATATCGGAGGACAAACCCATCAAGTTAAAAATCTGTTGATTGGTGCGGTTCGACAGATCGCAGACAATCTTCCAGGCTTGCAGCGTTTCCGCGTCGCCTGCCTGCAACTGCACCACCGCCAAGCGGGAGGTTTCCTGGAACTGCGGGTCTTCGTCAAATCGCTTTTTTGCCTGCCGATAGAAACTGGCAAGATCGCCCAACTCCAACTCACTTGCCCCTGCCAATGCCTCCGGGTAAGCTTCCCGCAGGTAGGCAATCAACATGCCAAACGGTGTGCCCCAATCGCCGACGTGGCTGAGTCGCAACACGTCATGACCGAGGAATTCCAAAATCCGCGCCAAGCAATCGCCAATCACCGAAGGTCGCAAATGCCCGACGTGCAACTCCTTGGCAATATTGGGACTGGGATAATCGACAATTACCCGTTGGGGCTGGGCAACCGTCGCCACTCCCAAGCGTGAATCAGCAGCGATCGCCTGCAATTGCCCTTCCAAAAAACTGGAGGTAAACGATAAATTAATAAATCCGGGTCCGGCGATCGTCGCGGCTGGCAACAATCTGCCACATCCAGGTGTTGGACAATTTGCTCAGCGATCGCCCGTGGAGCCTGCCCCAACCGCTTCGACAATGCCATTGCCACGTTGGATTGATAATCGCCAAACTTGGGATTGCTGGCAGGCACTAAGATCGGATCGGTTCCCGCCAACTCCTCGCCAAAGGCGGCGATCAGAGCAGCTTGGAATCGGGCAGTTAGTTGGGCGATCGTAGAATTCATAGAAAAGTCAAGACGGAGGATGGAATGAAATTAGGATAGTGTTCTCCTTCCCATAAGCTTATCTCCCATCCTTCCTCTTCCGCCTTCTATGAACCACGGTTGGATCTATCACGATCGCATCGATCGCTCCACGGCGGGTGTCACGGTACTGCACTACTACAGCCAGCGCTATGCCCACTCGACAGTACAGGAGTGGCAAGCTCGGATTGAACAGGGGCAAGTGCGGCTAAACGATCGCCCTGTCACCGCCGAGACCCGGTTGCAACCCGGACAACGGCTGAGTTACCACCGTCCCCCGTGGCAGGAACCAACCGTACCCCTGGATTTTGAGATTTTGTATGAGGATGCCGATCTGCTGGTGGTGGCAAAACCGTCGGAGTTGCCTGTATTACCGGGAGGTGGGTTTGTGGAACATACCGTGTTGTGGCAATTGCAGCAGCGATACCCCGATCAGACGCCAGTGCCGATTCATCGGCTGGGTCGAGGTACATCTGGATTGCTCTTGCTTGCCCGATCGCCCCTTGCCAAAACCCACCTCAGTCAACAATTGCGCGATCGCACCCTGCGCAAGACCTATCGGGCATTGATTGCAGCCAGTGCTCTACCGGATCGCTTGATTGTGAACCAGGCGATCGGCAAACTGCCCCATCCCACCCTGGGCTACATTTACGCCGCCACCGAATCAGGATTTGATGCTCATAGTGAGATTGAGGTGATTCAGCGCGATCGCACCTCGACGCTGCTCAACGTCACCATCCTCACCGGGCGTCCCCACCAAATCCGCATCCACTTGTCCGCCATTGGTTATCCGTTGTTGGGCGATCCGCTCTACACAGTCGGAGGCATTCCCCGGCTAGAAACTAACCCTATCACTCATAAAATCCCTGTCCCGGGTGACTGTGGCTATGCTCTCCACGCTTACCAGTTAGAATTTGTCCATCCGCGATCGCAGCAACCCCTGCACCTCACCTGTATCCCACCTGTGCCACTGCGGAAGACGGGGGAGTAGGGTTTGGCTGCGTCTATCCTGGATACCGCAGGTTGGCACATAATGAGTTGGCACACGTATTGGTGAGGCAACCCAGTGACGGATGAAGTGATCGGCATTGATTTAGGTGGCAGTGCCATCAAGCTAGGGCGATTCGATCGATCGGGGCAGTGCAGCCAATCTCTGACCATTCCCACCCCCCAACCCGCCTATCCAGAGGCAGTGCTAGCGGCGATGGTGGCGGCGATCGCCCAACTCGATCCCGATCGTCAGTGTCACGCCATTGGGGTGGGAACGCCGGGACCCGCCGATGCCGCCGGACGAGTGGCACGGGTGGCGATCAATCTGACTGGATGGCGAGATGTGCCTTTGGCAGATTGGCTGGAAGCCAAAACGGGGAAACCCACTGTGCTTGCCAACGATGCCAACTGTGCTGGATTGGGGGAGTACTGGATTGGCGCAGGAAAAGCCTTTCAAAATTTGATTTTGCTCACCCTGGGAACGGGGGTGGGTGGGGCGATCGTCTTGAACGGTGAACTGTTCACTGGGCATCAGGGTACGGGTGCGGAACTGGGGTTAATCACCCTCAACCCCGACGGACCCAATTGCAACAGCGGCAATCGGGGATCGCTGGAACAATACGTCTCGGTGCAAGCGATTCGTCGCCAGACCGGGCTGGAACCCCACGAATTGGCAGGGCGAGCGCAGGCAGGCGATCGGGAGGCGATCGCCTTTTGGCAGGACTACGGACGCTACTTGGGGGCTGGACTCGCCAGCCTAGTCTATGTCCTCACCCCCGAAGCTATTTTGATTGGTGGTGGCGTCAGTGCCAGCGCCGAGTTTTTTCTCCCCACCGTCTGGCAAGAGTTAGAACAGCGCGTCCTCCCCAGTTCCCGCGAAGGCTTACAGATCCTCACCGCCCACCTAGGCAACCAAGCAGGCATCGTCGGAGCCGCCAAACTCGCTTGGCAACACGTCGATCATCCCTCCCCCTCTTCCTTCCTGCCTCCACCGCCTTCCGGCTGCTCCCCTCTCGAACTCTCCTACCGTCTAGCGGTTGAAATGGTACAGTTCAAAGCCGGATTCCTTGCCCGAACTGCCCACGAATTGCGATCGCCCCTCAACAGCGTCATCAGCGTCCAGCAACTGATCCTGGCGGATTTGTGTGAGTCGCCCCAGGAGGAACGCGAGTTTACCATCCAGGCAAATCTGGCAGCAAAACGAATGCTTGGCTTACTGGATGAAGTGATTGCCGTGTCTAAAACGGAATACGGTTCTGCCCTACCTGATTTGCAACCCTTGTCGCTGGCGGAGGTGTTGGAGGAGGTGCATGTCCTCACCCACATGCAGGCGCAAAATCGCAGTTTGAAACTAATAATTGACTTCCCCGATCCTGCCATCACAGTGCTTGCCGATCGCCGCTGGTTGAAGCAGGTGTTGGTAAATTTGATTGAAACCCCGATCGGGCTGATGCAGGAAGGCAGTATTTGGGTCACAACCCAGGTGTTGGCATCCAAACAAGCCATCATTCAAATTCAGGATCAGCGTCCGATCGAAAGCTGGAGCGAACCCAGCGACCTATTGCAATTGTCGTCAACAACTGCCCCCATTCCGCCTGCTCCTACCCGATCGCTGCGCCCCATGGGCTTGACTCTGCTGGTTTGCCAAACCTTGTTAGAGCAGATGCAGGGACGGTTAGAGCTAATTCAGACTCCCGTTACTCCCGGACTGTCTGAGGCAATCTCTCCTAGGAGGGATGTTACCACTTGCATTCAATGTCAATTGTCTATTTCTTCTTAACCTAAGAATAATTCACTCCTAACCTAACCATATTGGTTCACATTGCTGATCCTTAACATTCGTGCAGTATTCTACCCCTTGTCCAAAGCAGTTAGTTTTGCGCCCTGGAGTGTTATTGTATGGCGGCGAATGGAATTAAGTTAAATCGCTTCAATGTTTTGGGTGCGATCGCAGCAGCAGTTACCACCGTTGGTTTATCTGTAACTGCTGTGTTCTCACAGACCGCTGGTGAGATCAGAATCGATGGATCGAGTACGGTTTTTCCCATCACTGAAGCCATGGCAGAAGAGTTCATGGCGATCAACTCTGGTGTCCGCATTTCTGTTGGGGTATCGGGTACCGGTGGTGGTTTCAGCAAGTTTTGCAACGGTGAAACCGATATTTCCAACGCGTCTCGCCCAATCAAGGAGAGCGAAATTGAAGCTTGCCGAGCCAATGGCATTGAGTATATTGAGCTTCCCGTTGCCTTCGACGCGCTGACCGTCGTGGTCAACCCCCAAAACAACTGGGCGACCAGCATGACGGTGGAAGAGCTAAACACCATCTGGGCACCTGAGTCCACCGTTTCTCGCTGGAGTGAGGTTCGTAGCGGTTGGCCCGATGCACCCATCACCCTCTACGGTCCGGGTACGGACTCTGGAACCTTTGATTACTTCACCGAAGCAGTCAACGGTGACGGGGGTGCGAGCCGTTCTGACTTCACGGCGAGTGAAGATGACAACGTATTGGTTCAGGGCGTGGCAGCGATCGCAATGCCCTCGGCTACTTTGGTTTCGCTTACTTTGAAGAAAACCAGGGACGGTTGAATGCGGTGGCGATCGATGGTGGCGACGGTCCAGTGCTTCCCAGCCGTGAGGCAGTGGAAACCAACGTCTACACTCCCCTCTCTCGTCCTCTGTTTATCTATGTGAGCGAAGCGGCGGCTGAGCGTCCTGAAGTGCGCCAGTTCATTGCTTTCTACCTCAGCTCTCCCCAGTTGGTGGATGAGGTCGGCTATGTCCGTCTTCCCGAACGCGCCTATGATTTGGCGCTGGGTCACTTTGAAGGTGGCGACACGGGTAGCCGCTTTGTCGGTCGTGAAACCGTGGGTGTCAGCATCGAAGCTCTGCTCGAACTCGAAGCCGAGTAATCGTTCTCTAGTTTGATGTGTATCTACCTGTAAGCCTTTGGGGTGAATTGGCAAAAATTCACCCCAAGGCTTTTCGAGTAAATAAAGTTTCTCCTGTAAGTTTCTCCTGTAACAGTGGCATTGGGTTGAGCTATGTACCGTTTAAAAGGAAGCGATCGCGGCAATCAAGTAATAGAGAGGGAAACGGTGGAAAC
Source organism: Leptolyngbyaceae cyanobacterium SL_7_1 (assembly GCA_012032525.1). GTDB lineage: Bacteria > Cyanobacteriota > Cyanobacteriia > Elainellales > Elainellaceae > JAAUSV01. Next base: position 209 of record JAAUSV010000349.1, on the reverse strand, counting down.
GACCAGTCCGGTTGAGGCACAACGATCAAGACTGCGATCGAGGCTATTGCGCATTCTGTATCACCCAATGTTTGTGCTCTCCTTGCTGTTGCATGGAGCTGTCTTTCTTTACCAATGGAGGACTCAACCTCAGCAGAGCCAGAGGAAGAAGAACTAGTAGAGATTACTAGTCTGGCTCCGATCAACCTGCCTCCGCCTCAGCCCTCTCC
>JAAUSV010000348.1 GCA_012032525.1 Leptolyngbyaceae cyanobacterium SL_7_1 | reverse complement strand
GGGGCAGTAGTTGCCCTCAACGCCAAAACGGGGAGAGGTGTTGGTGTTGGCTAGTTCTCCTAGCTACAAGCCTGATATCTTTACCCAGCGTGTTACCCCCCAAGTCTGGCAAAAATTGCAAGAGGGAGATCAACCGTTTCTCAATCGAGCCTTGCAGGGATATCCGCCGGGGAGCACTTTTAAAGTGGTGACTGCCGCCGCCGGAATGCAATCGGGGCATTTTTCTCCCCAGTCCAAGATTGCCACCTCTGCATTTATTAGCTTGGGAGGGATTCAGTTTTGGGAACACAGCAAGCATGGCTATGGAGTAATCGGCTTTCGCGATGCTCTGGCAAAAAGTAGCAATACGTTTTTCTACCGCATTGGATTGACGGTGGGACCAGAGGCGATCGCCCAATGGGGCAAAGCCTTGGGTGCAGGAACATCGGGAATATTGGGCTTGGATGGCGGCACTCGTGGGTTTATTCCCACACCTGAAGAAAAAGAAGAGATCTTTGACGAACCCTGGTACACCGGAGACACGGTGAGCATGTCGATCGGTCAGGGATTGGTGCAAATGACTCCCCTAGAACTGGCGGTGATGGTTGCCACGATCGGCAATGGCGGCAAGCGAGTACAACCCCATTTGTTTACTTCGGAAACCAATGCCGCCGCCCTGCAACCCAAGGAAACTGGGATTGACCCAGCCGCGATCGAGGCGATTCGGCAAGGACTGATCGGAGCAGTGGAAATGGGCACCGCTCAACGATTGAACGATGGGTCCATTCCTCCCACAGCGGGCAAAACTGGCACCGCTGAGAACCCCGGTCCCAAACCCCATGCCCTCTTTGTCGGCTATGGTCCAGTGGATGATCCGGAAATTGCCATCGCCGTGGTAGTGGAAAATGCAGGCTATGGTGGGGTTGCCGCCCTTCCGGTTGCCCATGAAATCTACAAAGTTTATTTTGGGCAGCAAGCAACTGGATCAAACCCTGGCAATTAGCGATTGGGTGTGCTGGGATTTCTGTAGAATGCTGGCAGGATACTTTGTCGTCAACCCTGTCAAACGTGGGCGATCGCCCGGAGGAGAACCCGTAATGCCCACCCCAATACCCACGATTTTGGCACTCGATTTTGATGGAGTGCTGTGTGATGGACTGGTGGAATATTTTCAAACGGCGTGGCGAGCCTATTGCCAGATCTGGCAACCTGCCACCTCCACCCCTCCCCAGGGCTTAGCCGATCGCTTTTATCGGGCACGTCCTGTGGTGGAGACGGGGTGGGAGATGCCTGTGGTGATTCGATCGCTGCTGCAAGGGGTGGGTGATGACGCGATTTTGCAGGATTGGAAAGCGATCGCCCAACGGCAAGTTGCGGCGGATGGGGTAAACCCGGCAGATCTCGCCCGTGCAGTGGATGGTATTCGCGATCAATGGATTGCAGAGGATCTGGAAAACTGGCTCTCCCAGCATCGCTTTTATCCGGGTGTGATTGAGCGCTTGCGGCAAACCCTGAGTAGCCCCGTCCATCCCATCATCATCACCACCAAGGAAGGACGGTTTGTCCACAAGCTCTTGCAGCAGCAGGGAATCAAACTAGTAGATTCCCAAGTCTTGGGTAAGGAAATCAAACAGCCCAAGGCAGCCACTCTGCATGCTCTCTTGCAAACCGTTGAGGCAGAATCTGGTAGCCCACCCACGATTTGGTTTGTCGAAGACCGACTAAAGACGCTGTATACCGTAAAAGCAGAAGCGGATCTCACCAATGTGGGGTTGTTTCTAGCCGATTGGGGTTACAACACCAAGCAGGAGCGATCGCAGGCTCAAACAGACGATCGGATTTATCTGCTTTCCCTGAGCCAATTTGCCAAGGACTTCTTCACTTGGACGGTTCACTAGTTCATTAGTAATGGCATTAGTAGTCGATGTTAGCCATCGCCAACGCCCTCGATTTCTTTGCCAACCGAGCTACATAGAATCGATAGAGCACAAGCAGCAAAATCTCAATTGCCACTTGCACCAACGAGTGGGCGATGATGAATCCCCAGATCAAGAGAACTAAGCCACTAATGCCGAGTGCCAATTGATAGACTTCCTCCGATGTGCGGCGGCTTAGCTGCAACATTACTAATCCAAGCATCAGTAAAAATAGTGCCATTTGTCTCCTTAAAGCAACAACTCCACACTTGTTTGCTCAACTAAGCGTGGCTTGAGTTATTTCAGTAGTGGTTCGAGTAAATTTGCCTTTACAGTCGGGTGACTCGATCGATCAATTCCAGCAATGCCGCTTCATTACGACGGTAATAGGTGTGATGTCCCTGACGGGTTGCAATCACAAACCCTGTTTCCTCTAGCATGGACAAGTAGTGCGACACCGTAGACTGAGCTAACCCAGCTTTTTGTTGAATATCCCCAACACATATCCCAACTTGGTGAACATCAACGGCTTGCGAGGGAAAGTAGTGCTCAGGCTCCTTCAACCATTGCAGGATCTGAAGGCGGGCATCATTCGCTAGCACTTTAAACATGTCTGTCGTATCCATAGATTTATTGTATCGACATTTTTCGATATAAGCAATATTGCTTAGGGTTTAGTTTTGAGGGACTCCATTGGCAGATTATGATCAAGGAGTATCCCATTCCATACTTTTGTGTCTGATAAGCCAAACTTACCGTTAATTGTGGGTGTGACCGGAGCCTCCGGTTTGATCTATGCCGTCCGTGCGCTCAAATTTTTATTGGAAGCAGACTACTCGATCGAGCTAGTGGCATCCAAATCCACCTACATGGTGTGGCAAGCTGAGCAATCCATCCGCATGCCTGTGGAAGCCGAACAGCAAGAACTGTTTTGGCGACAACAGGCAGGGGTAGACTCTGGCGGTAAACTGCACTGTCATCCTTGGGGAGATGTGGGAGCCACGATCGCCAGCGGTTCCTTTCGCACCCTGGGCATGGTGATCCTTCCCTGTAGTATGAGCACGGTGGGCAAACTTGCCACTGGCTTAAGCTCAGACCTGCTGGAACGAGCGGCGGATGTGCAACTCAAGGAGGGGCGCAAGTTGGTGGTTGTTCCCCGCGAAACCCCCTTTAGCTTGATTCATTTGCGCAACCTCACAACCCTTGCCGAAGCTGGAGCCAAAATTGTCCCCGCCATTCCCGCTTGGTATCATCATCCCCAAACGATCGACGATCTGGTGGATTTCGTCGTTGCCCGTGCCCTCGACCAGTTTGATCTAGATTGTGTTCCCCTAAAACGGTGGCAAGGGCATTAGCCAGGTCATTAGCATTTAGCACCCCACCCCCTCACCCTTCATCCCCCATCCTTCTATGCTAAGAATCCTAGTGTTATTGCTGGTCGTGGGAGGATTGACACTATTTTTGTTGTCCAATCCGACCCCAATTCCCCTGGTGATTTTGGGAGTGCGGACGGCGGCGTGCCGCTGGCAGTGTGGATTATGGGGGCGATCGGGGCGGGGGCACTGACCACGCTGTTTTTGGCGGGAATCTTGCAGGTTTCAAATTTTTTGCCGCCCCTCGTCGTGCCAAGGGAGCGCGGGGCAGGGGCGATCGCCGTGGGGCATCGGAGCAGAGCTGGAACGGGGAATGGACTCCGCAGGAACCAGAACCCGTAGATTCAGCCCCTTACACTGCCTACACGGCAGCGACGGCTGAGACGGTACGAGACGACGATTGGAGTAGGGCGGGGCGCAATCCAGACGAGTGGGAAGATTGGACGGGTTATTCCGAACCAACGGCTACCGCCCCCAACGCCGCTCCCTTCTACGAGCCACCCTACTACGATAGCGAACCCACCGATTCCACCCCTCCCTACGCCTCCCCCCCGTATTCTGATTCCTATTCTGGCTACCCCGATCGACGGACGGTGATCCAAGACCAGGATGCTTCAGATCCCGATTCGGAGGAATGGGACGACTGGGAGTATGACGAGGACGCCGATCGCCGATATGACCGGGAAACAGATACCGATGAGGACAATCGCCCCCGCCCAGTACGCACGGAGTTTGAGCTAAAGCAAGAACCGAAATCGACCTACCGCTCTGGCTCGATCTACTCCTACAGCTATCGCAATACGGAAGAGTCTGGGGCTGGCAAGGCGGAAAGTGTCTATGATGCAGATTACCGAGTGATTAGACCCCCCGCCCAGCCACCAGACGGAGAAACGTCAGAACCGGAATTTGCCGCCCCTGATGCGGAGGACTGGGACTTTGAGGAAGACGAGTTTGAGGAAGACGAGTTTGAGGAAGACGAGTTTGAGAGCGATCGCCCCAGACAGGATCGCCCCAGACAGGATCGCCCCAGACAGGATCGCCCCAGACAGGATCGATAGAGTTAAGTTGCGGATGGGGCGATTTACGATAGGGATTCAGCGATAAATAAATCGTTACTAGTGAATCGCTTCCTAACCGCCGCCCATGACAGTGCTCCCCCCCCTGCCGCTCAAAGGAGTTAACCTCTACCTCGTTGGCATGATGGGGGCGGGTAAGACTACGATCGGTCGCCTGTTATCCAAACTCCTCAATTACCGCTTTTTGACACCGATGCCCTGGTGGAACAGAGCACCGGAAAATCAGTCACAACGCTGTTTGCAGAACTAGGAGAGCCTACCTTCCGCCAGATCGAAACCCAGGCACTAGCTGAGTTGTCTGCCTACACAAGATTGGTGGTGGCAACGGGGGGTGGTATTGTCTTGCACTCCTCAAATTGGAGTTATCTGCACCATGGGCTAGTGATTTGGCTGGATGTGCCACTCGATGAGCTATACACCCGCATCAAGGGCAACCCCCACCGCCCCCTGTTGCAAACCCCTGACCCCTACCAAACCCTCCAACACCTGCTAGAGCAGCGATCGCCCCTCTATGCCCAAGCCGATGTCAGAGTGGCAGTTCAAGCAGGCGACCCTCCCCGACAAGTCGCCCAGCGTGTGTTAGACGAGATTCGGCTTGCCATCAAGCCCAATCCGATCACAGAGCAAAACTAGGGGTTCCAAGGGTCGGGTTTTGTCAATCTTCTAGCAAACCCTTGTGCCCAATCGATTGATAATGATTGATAGCTGTAGCCAGAGTTGAGATCCCCACCCACAATGCTGACCAATCCCGAATTTCTTGAGCTAGACAGTACGAGCCGCGTTCAAATTCTCAGTGAAGCCCTGCCTTACATCCAACAGTTTTCTGGGCGAACGATCGTGGTCAAATATGGCGGTGCTGCAATGAAGGACAGCACGCTCAAAGACAAGGTGATGCGGGATATCGTGCTGATGTCCTGCGTGGGGTTGCGCCCGGTCGTGGTTCACGGGGGTGGTCCAGAAATTAACTCCTGGCTAGACAAGTTGGGGATTGAGCCACAGTTTAAGAATGGCTTGCGCGTCACCGATGCTGCCACGATGGATGTGGTGGAAATGGTATTAGGTTGGACGGGTCAATAAGGAAATCGTGGCGCTGATCAACCAAGTCGGGGGGCGGGCAATCGGGCTATGT
>JAAUSV010000347.1 GCA_012032525.1 Leptolyngbyaceae cyanobacterium SL_7_1 | reverse complement strand
TAGAACACTGGGTCGATCCCACTGAGCAGGGGGATTATTTTGAGCACGTGCAACCCACAGCCGTTGGCTATTTAGTCTGGTCCCATTTCCCTGTCACTGTCTCCCTTTCCCCACACTGCTCTACGAGATGGGTGACAGCCGTCCACCAAGCCCTTCAGGAGTGGACAACCTATTTGCCGCTAGTCCGGAGTAACGCTTCAGAAGTGGCAGATGTGACAATTGAGTGTCGAACCCCGCCCCTGCAAGTCAATGGTGAAATTCTCCGGGCGCGATCGGCAGAAACCCGCTATCAAATCTTCCCCCAATCGATCGAGGGCAAATCGATTCTGGGACATCGCTTCACCATCCTCCTCCGCCCCGATCAAACCGATGATTACATCCAAGCCGCTGCCCGCCACGAATTAGGACATGCCCTTGGTATTTGGGGACATAGCCCTTTAGAGACCGATGCCTTGTACTTCTCCCAAGTGCGGCGATCGCCCCCTATCTCAGTCCGCGACATCAACACTCTTAAACGAGTCTACGAACAACCAACCCAGTTAGGTTGGGCGATCGGCGACCCCCTCCTGCATCCCTCCATCGGTCGATCGGATAAGTCTACTGGATGAAGGCAAGCTAAAAGTCGATCGTCTACATTGAACATAGTTGATCCACTCAACCATTTACTCCCATCGTTCAGTAATTACTGAACATTCTAAATTCGTTGTAACTATGTAGAATTGTTAAAGTAAATGAGAAGGGACTGAGTAATGTGGCTGAAGTAGCGTCGTCTGACCATGCCCACTTTGTAGAGGAAGTTGGTTTGATGTTTGAAACAGGCGGATTGCCCCGAATGGCAGGACGAATTTTCGGCTGGTTGTTGATTTCCAATCCTCCCCAACAATCCCACAGTGAGTTAGCCAATGTGCTGCAAGCCAGCAAAGGTTCAATTAGCACCATGACCCGTCTATTAATTCAGTTGAGTTTGATCGAGCGGGTCAGCCTACCGGGCGATCGCCGCGACTATTTCCAAATCAAACCAAAAGCCTGGAAACACATCACAGAGCAGCGCTTGGCGCAAATCGTTGCCTTTCGCCAACTTGCCGATCGAGGACTCGATCTGTTGCAAACTTCGCCTCCCCAACTTCGCACTCGATTGCAGGAGTTGCGCGATATTCACGCCTTTTGGGAACGGGAACTGCCCTACTTAAATCAACGTTGGGAACAAGAACAGGCAGAAAAGCTCATGATGAAACAAAGCAGTGTGCCTGAGTTTCGCTGAGTTTCGATAATCACCCTTTAATTTCACTCACACCGCGATGACCATGCAATTTTCTTTAGCTAAACTCCGTTGGCAACCTGCCCCTTGGGTGTTAGGTGCGCTGGCAGCCGGGTTATTAGTCACCGGAGGCGGCACCTACCTAGCTCTACGCAGCCAGTTTGCCAAGCCCGATATCAGCACCATGACTGTTCCAGTTGAGTCAGAGGCGTTGACTGTGCGAATTACCGCCAGCGGCACCGTCCAACCCACCCAGACGGTCAACCTTAGCCCTAAGAATGCGGGCATTTTAGCCGAATTGCTGGTGGAGCAGGGCGATCGAGTCACTCAGGGACAGGTGATCGCTCGGATGGAAAATGCCACTGTTGAGGCAGAGCGCTTGCAGGCACAGGCAAGACTGGCACAGGCAGAGGCACGATTGGCTAGATTGCGCTCTGGTAGCCGTCCAGAAGAAATCCTTCAAGATCAAGCCGCTGTGGAACAGGCACGGGCACGGGTAACGGAAGCACAGGCGCGGCTCGATCGCGCCAACGATCGCGTCCGCCGCAACCAATCCCTTGCTACCGAAGGAGCCATTTCTCAAGAGGATTTAGAGGTGGTGTTAAATGAAGCTGCCACCGCTCAAGCGACTTTGGCACAAAACCAGGCAAGCCTACGCGAAGCTCAACAGCGCCTTGCCCTGACCGAACGGGGTAATCGGGCAGAAGATATCGCAGAATCAGAGGCACAGCGGGCAGAAGCCGTTGCCAATCTGCGGTCAGTCGAAATTCAACTAGAAGACACGGTGCTGCGTGCTCCCTTTAGCGGCATCATCACTCAGAAATACGCCACTGAGGGGGCATTTGTCACTCCCACCACCTCGGCATCAGAGGCGACCTCTGCAACGTCAACGGCGATCGTGGCATTGGCTGAAGGGTTGGAAATTTTAGCAGAAGTCCCCGAAGTAGACATTCAGCAATTGCAGGTGGGGCAACGGGTGGAAATCTTGGCAGATGCCTACCCCGACCAGATCTTCCAAGGCGAGATTCGTCTGATCGCTCCTGAAGCTGTGGTAAAGCAAAACGTTACCTCCTTTGAAGTCCGGATTGCCCTGGTCACCGGACAAGCCGAGTTGCGATCGGGCATGAATACCGACCTCACCTTTGTGGGGGATGAGTTGCAGGATGCTGTTGTCGTGCCCACGGTGGCGATCGTCACCGCCGTGGCGAAACAGGCGTACTCATTCCCAACGAAACCAACCGCCCTGAATTTCGTCCCGTGGTACTGGGCACTGCCGTTGGAGACGAAACTCAAGTTTTGGAAGGTTTACAAGTCGGAGAACAGGTTTTCATTGACTTGCCTCCGGGTTCAGACTGGACAGGCACATCGGAGCAGTAAAAATGGACATGCTTGAAAGCGTCAAAATGGCGGTGAAGACGCTGACCGCCAACAAAATGCGCAGTACCCTAACGATGTTGGGGATCATCATTGGTAATGCTTCGGTGATTACGATGGTGGGGGTGGGGCAAGGGGCACAACGCTATGCTTCAGAGCAGTTTGAATCTCTGGGTCCAAATGTGTTGTTTATTATTCCTGGTAGTGATGATGCCCGTAGCAATTCCTTTGACCTGCCTCGAAATCTTACCCTAGAGGATGCGGAGGCGATCGCCAACCAAGTCCCCAGTGTCGAAGCCGTCGCCGCCCAATTGCAAACCCAGCAAAACGTCACCTACCGCAACCGCACTGCCAACACTCTCGTTCTGGGTACAACTCCTGAATTTACCACCGTGCGCAGCTTTGATGTGGAGCGGGGACGGTTTTTCACTGACTCTGATGTCCAGCGCAACACTCGCGTCGCTGCTTTGGGGTCGGAGTTGGCAGAAAAATTATTTGGCACGGCTAACCCGATCGGTGAACAGATTCGGATCAGAAATGTTAGCTTTCAGGTGATCGCTGTCATGCAAGAAAAGGGAGCTTTCTTGGGCAACAACCAGGATGATACGGTGATTATCCCGCTCACCACCATGTCAAATCGGGTAACGGGCAACACTTCCCCCTATGGCACAGAAGTTACGGTGATTTCGGCAACTGCCCGTGATGAGGCGTCAGTGAATGCGGCTCAGTTTCAAATCTCCAACCTGCTGCGGCTGCGCCATAAAGTCACGACTCAAGACGATTTCGTCGTCCGCACTCAAAAAGATGCCCTGACGATCGTGGGCAATGTCACCGGAGCACTGACCCTGATGTTGGCAGCGATCGCCGGAATTTCCCTGTTTGTCGGGGGGATTGGCATTATGAATATCATGCTGGTCTCCGTGCGAGAACGCACCCAAGAAATTGGACTGCGCAAGGCGATCGGAGCCTCCCGGCAAGATATCCTCGTCCAGTTCATCATCGAAGCCACGATTCTGGCGGCGATCGGTGGTGTCGTCGGTACGGCGATCGGCATCGGCGGAGTCACCCTGATCGGAGCCACCACCCCCCTCAAAGCTGGAGTTTCCACCACTGCTGTCATCCTTGCTGTTGGGGTCTCCGGCACGATCGGCTTATTCTTTGGCGTCTTCCCCGCTCGTCAAGCTGCGAAATTAGATCCGATCGTTGCCTTGAGGAGTGCGTAGGAAGCGATTAGCAATTAGCACTCACTCCCCCTCCTTCTGCCCTCATCCTTCATCCTTCCAACCTATGACCCAACCCATCATTCGACTAGAAGATATCTCTAAAATCTACGGCTCTGGGAATACCGAGGTGCGAGCACTGCTGGATGTGAATTTGGTGGTGGAACCGGGAGAATATTGCGCCATTATGGGTCCCTCTGGGTCGGGCAAATCCACCGCCATGAATGTGATTGGTTGTCTCGATCGCCCCACCTCTGGTCGCTATTACCTAGATGGCGTAGACGTGGCAGGGCTGTCGGATACGGAATTGGCACACGTTCGCAATCGCAAAATTGGGTTTGTCTTCCAGCAATTTCACCTGTTGCCCCAACTGACGGCAATGGAAAATGTCATGCTACCGATGGTTTATGCTGGGATTTCCTATAACGAGCGGCGTCAGCGGGCAGAGGAGGCGTTGACACGGGTGGGTCTGGCAAATCGCTTGAGTAATAAACCCACCCAACTCTCTGGAGGTCAACAACAACGGGTGGCGATCGCCCGTGCCATTGTCAACCGTCCTGTCATGCTGCTAGCAGACGAACCGACTGGCGCCCTGGATTCCCAGACCACCCAAGAGGTGATGGCTATTTTTGCCGAACTCAACACCAGCGGCATCACCGTTGTCATGGTCACCCATGAACCCGATGTCGCTCGACTCACCCGCCGGATCGTCTGGTTCCGCGACGGACAGGTTGTCCACTCCCATCTAGCCCCTAGCGAGCTCTCCCAAACCGCCGTTTTCTCCTAACTTCTGTAAGACGGTGGTACGGCAATTATTGAGACTGTAGCCAACCCAAGTAAACTATCCTAGAAGTCCTAGAATTTGCAAAGGATTTTTGGTAATAGGTCACAGCCCCCGCTACCAAAAATCCTTTGCTAAATACCATTACCAAACCATAAAGCATAGAAGTTCCATGCGAGAATCTTCCTATCCGATGAAGAGTCAACTGATGCGATGGAATTCTTTGAAATGGGTGCGTTGGTTGGAATGGTTAGCTCAACGTACCCCAACCTGGTTCACCGTTTTGGTATCGGTCCTGTGTCTGGCAGCGATCGCCCTGTGGGTTCAAGAAGACATCATCATCCACTCCCCCTTCGATCTGCTGCAACGAGATGTTCTAAAGATTGTGTTTGAAAATGCCGAGTCCTTTGCGATCGTCGCGGCAGTGATTCTCTACTTTAAAAGTGCGCCCGATCGCAAAGCTCAAAAACACTACAATGCTTGGCAAATTATCGATGCCGCCGCCGCCGCTAAACTGTCAACCAGCTACGCCCGGTTTCAAGCTTTGCAGGATCTGCACCAGGATGGCGTACCACTGCGAGCCTTGGAGTCACCCGGAGCCAATCTCAACCGAATTCAGCTTCCCGAAGCAAACTTGGCAGAGGCAAATCTTCAAGGAGCGGACTTACGGGAAGCCTGTTTACAACGCGCCACTCTCTCGAAAGCGGTATTACGAGGCGCAAATCTACAAAATGCCAACCTTCGGGGCGCTGATTTGCAAGGGGCAGATTGCAAGGCGCCAATCTAAGAGACATCGATCTAACTGAAGCCGATCTCCGCCATGCCAATCTCAAAGGAGCCAGTCTCC
>JAAUSV010000009.1 GCA_012032525.1 Leptolyngbyaceae cyanobacterium SL_7_1 | reverse complement strand
CCAGGCTTTGCGCCGTTACGCCGATGATCCGATCAAACGGGTCGCGGTGGTCCCAGGCCAGCAGGCCGGCCTGGACGCAGAGGTCGGCGGAGAGCGGCGCGGCAAAGCCGCCCTGCTTCTGCAGCAATTCCGGGAGCTTATCGGCGTAGGCCGCCAGCTCCGGCCATTTGCCGATGCGCACCTTCTGCGCGATCTCGAACATGCTGATGGGGCTAACGAGCACAGCGTCGGCTTGGGCGATGGCGGCCCGCGCCGGGCTGGAAAGCCGCGGGTCTGCGGTCAGCGACCAGGCCCAGGCGTGGGTGTCCAGCAGCACGCCGCCCAATCAAGAGCCTTCCCAGGCCGCGAGCTCTTCGGGGTCGAGCGGCGCCAAAAATCCGGCCCGCCTGCCGGCACAAGGCCCGCAAGGATGCCGATGCGGAACCCCGACTGCGCAACCGGCGCCAGGCGCACCAGGGGCTTGTCGCCCTTGGCGATCACCACGCGCTTCACCTCGGCAGGAGCACCCGGAAGTCCGGGAATGTCGAGGGGAACGTCTTCCGACTGGATGATGCTCCAGCCCGATCCCGGGAGGCAATGGGCGGGAGGGTGGATCCGCGTCTCGCCGCCGTCCTCGGTGCCGACCTGGGACTCGTCGGTAGCCGACGTAGAGTCCGGACGGGTAGGGCCCTCCGAGCTCCGGAACTCGCAGATGAGGTAGTCGGTGACGCCCAGGTTGTCGATGACCTTCTGCTCCATGATCTCCCGCTTGGGGCAGGTCCAGCTTCCGAGCTGCATGGGGAAGGCGGCGAGACTCTCGCGGGCGGGATGGATCTCGCCGTCGCGAGGAAGTTGTAGATGTAGAAGTTCCCGCCCAGGAACGCGAGCGCCACGAAGAGCTTGATCACGCGGTGGCCTCCTCTTCCCCGCCGAACAGGCGGGGCCAGATCTTCGACAGCAGCCAGGCCTCGAGCAGCAGCAGGAGGAAGGCGATGGCGAAGGTGAACAAGCCCTGGGTCTCGTGGACGACGCCCCCGGCGGCATCGGGGCCGAAATGGTGGGCGAGAACCCCGGTCAGGGCGACGCGGAAGGAGTTCACCACGATCGCGATGGGGATGGTGGAGAGCACGATCACGATCCGCTCGCCCAGGTTGCGGCGGAAGAAGTAGGCGAAGACGACGCCCAGCGTGATGAGCGCCATGAGGGAGCGCAGGCCACTGCAGGCCTCGGCCACGAAGAGGGGGCCATTGGCCAGGTGGATGATGTTGCCTTCCAGCAGCGCCGGTACCCCGACGAGATGCAACGCGGAGACCGCCATTCCGGCTGCGATGAGCTGCAGCGGGAAGGCGATGGTGTTCAACGATGGACTGGGGGAGCGGCACCATGAGGAAGAGGAAGAGCAGGGGAAGGCCATCGCCTTGTAGATCTGCCGGCCCAGCAGGAGCAGCACGAGGCCGTTCACCAGCAGCACGAAGGAGAGCCGCTGATTCATGTACTCGACGCCGAGGCGGCCGATGAAGAGCGTGACGCTGGCGAGGAGCAGAGGCAGGAGTCCCCACCAGCTCCCCTCCGCGGGAAGCTCGGCCAACTTCTCGCGCCGCTCCCAGAGGAAGTACAGGGAGAGCGGCACGATCAGGAATCCGTGGGAGTAGTCCTCGTTCTCGATCCAGTTCCCGACGAGGCCGCGGAGGATCGGGGTGTAGATCGCGATGGCGACGAAATAGCCGCGACACCAGCGAATAGGGGGATTGGGTCGCGCCAATTTCATGGCGTAGAAGATTGATTACCAACACATTCGGGGATTGAATGGCTTGCTGAAGCGCGGGCGCGATCGCCTCCACCAACACCTCATCGGCATCTAACACCAGCACCCAGTCGCCCGTTACATATTTTAAGGATTCGTTACGAGCTTCTGAGAAATTACCCGTCCAGGGAAAGTAATGGACTTGGGCATCAAATGAGTGGGCGATCGCCACCGTATTGTCGATTGAACCCGTGTCTAGAATGACGATTTCGTCTACCAGCGATCGCACACTGCTGAGACAGCGGGGTAGATTGACCGCTTCGTTTTTTACAATCATGCACAAACTCAAGCTCATCGATCGCCCTTTTATTGCTGACAACGGTGTCAAAATTCTCAGGATTCTGTAACAAACTCGTTACATTTATCATTCATATTTGTTATATTAATTAACAGATACCCCATGTCATCTTTACATCTTATCTATATGAACCTCACCCAACGCCTCTCTTCGTTGGGGTCTGCCCTGTTTCAGTCTAACTTGGCACCCAACTACCCTTCTCAGATTGCTTGGACAGTTCTACGTGTCGTGGCTGGTGTGGTGATGATTCACAACGGCTTAGACAAGCTCTCCAATATCGAAAGTTTTGCCGAAGCCTATGTCTCTGTCATCGGCTTGCCCTTTCCGATTTTCTTTAGCTATGTGGCAGCGTTGACCGAGCTGATCGGTGCCCCCCTGCTGATTGTTGGACTATTTACCCGTCCGGCTGCCTTTGGCTTGTTTAGCACCATGTTGGTTGCCATGTACCACCACATTAAAGTGGCAGGGTTCAGCATTCCCTACTTGGAGTTGTCCGCCCTGTATGCAGCTTGCTTCTTCTTCTACACGGTGAATGGAGCGGGTTTGTTCTCCCTCGACTCCTTGATTGGTGGTTGGCTAAATGCAGTCCTCCCTGGTCAAGACCAGCGTGAGGCGTTGGAAGCGTCCTACCAAAAAGCTGAAGTGGCGTCTAAGTAGTCACCAAGCGGTTTGGTTAACACAATCGATAGACCCCCGGCTTCTTGGAGAAGCCGGGGGTCTGGGTATCAGGGAGTTTTCAATCCCGCTCAAATTTTTAACTTTGAAGAACCAACGGGCAACGCCGAAATCAGCGTTCCTTTGACAAAAATATTAATCTGCTGAGCCAAGCGCAGTTGGGCGATCGGTTCTCTCAACACCTCGATCGCATTGGTCAATGCCTCCGCCGCCTGTTGTTCACGACAATCGACTCGAAGCGTTCCCCAGCGTCTAGAGATTTTGCAAGATTGCAGGGGCATAACTTGTTGGAGTTGGCGAGGATCTTCTCGGTAGAAGCTGAAGATGAGTTGAGCCAGTTGTGAACGCCAATTGATATTCATAAGTATGACCTTTGCCCTATGCGATCGATCGCGCATCCAAACGCGAACGTGTAATCCGTTTCCCTTACTTTTATTCAAGCGTAGGAAGTGGGCGGGCTAGATGCGATGCAAAAAGACTTAATAGCGGTTGTTTACAATCCCTTGTTGCCGAAATACTTACACTCACCGAGCCGCTAAAGCTGAGGGTGAATTGCTTAGCCAAATCGGCTTTAACATTTCAAGGAATCCCGTGACAAAACGCTACAAAACTTCGGGTATGTCGGAGTGAGCAATCGTCTGGCTACGATCGCAAACCATGACCACATTGGGGACAAAAGCGATCGTCGGGTTGCAAAGCGTTGCCACACTGGGGACAAAAGCGTTGCTCTGCTGAAGCTGGGTTGGATGGCATCTGCATCGCCATATCGCCCATTTGCATTCGCATCGGGTTCATTTGCATCGCCATATCGCCCATCTGCAAGGGCGGCAGGAACGACAGGGAAGGAATGCTGCTGTCGGCTGCTTCCTGCATCATGACACGATCGTGTTCTGGGAGAGCCGGAACCGTGGATAGGCTCTGCAATTGTTGTCCTTGCAGTTGGATCAGGCGATCGCCCGTCGCGGCTGTAATTTTAAGAATTACGCCAGTGGCGGTGCAGTAGAGGGCGGGGGGACTGCTCCATGCCCCAGTCTCGAAGCTGGCGGTTTGGCTTTGTTGTTGTCCGGCAGATTGGTGGCTGAGCGTTACTAGTGTTTGCGCCCCCTGGTTATGGACAAAGAGAAATTGACCGTTTCCTAGCTCAGCTTTGTACGCCATAGTGTCCCCCGATGAACGGCAAGTGTAATTAACCAAAGTTATATCTCTTCAGATCCCCGGCTTTTTGAAAAAGCCGGGGATCTATCTGCTGCTATAGATTCACTATCGCATAGGTATCCGCTACTACAGTTGTGCAGGCAGGAACCCTTTATTCCTATTCACAGATGCGATCGGTCGTCGTGGTTTAATGGCGTTAAGTCCATCGGTGGTGGGCAGAGCGCATCGTGTTGTTAGCAGGGATGATTGAACTGTGTTACTGGCTGACTACGATCCAGAAGATTTTTATGACGAGTTGTTTGAGGCGAAAGGACAACCCCGCCCCGAAGCAACGTTGTTGGTCGATCGGATCAACTCCCTACCGATCGAGGATTTGCAACAACGCCATCGAGCCGCCCAAACGGCGCTATTTCGGCTGGGGGCGACCTTTAATGTCTACAGCGATAACCAGGGAACTGAGCGGATTCTACCCTTTGATATCATTCCTCGCATTGTCTCAGCGCGGGATTGGCAGCGGCTAGAGCAGGGGCTAAAGCAACGCATTCAAGCCTTGAATTTATTTTTAAGTGACATCTACGGCGATCAAAAAATCCTCAAGGATGGGGTGATTCCCGCAAGCGTGGTGACTTCCTCACCCGGATTTCTGCAACCCTGTGTGGGGTTGCAGCCACCCAAGGGAGTCTGGTGTCATATTACGGGAACGGATTTGGTGCGCGATCGCGATGGGCAGTGGTATGTACTCGAAGACAATCTCCGCTGTCCCTCTGGCGTCTCCTATGTGCTCGAAAATCGCCGGGTGATGAAGACCACCTTCCCGCAGGTGTTTAACCGGATGAATATTTTGCCGGTGGACGACTACGCTAGCCAACTCCTGGAAACGCTGCTTAACCTTGCCCCCACCGGATTGCCCGACCCAACGGTGGTGGTGATGACTCCTGGAATTTACAACTCCGCCTACTTCGAGCATTCCTTTTTGGCGCAGCAAATGGGCGTGGAACTGGTGGAGGGGCGCGACCTCGTTGTTGCCGATGGTTACTTGCAGATGCGCACAACAAAAGGACTGAAACGGGTCGATGTCATCTACCGCCGTATCGACGACGAATTTCTTGACCCCCTCGCCTTTCGCCCCGACTCCATGCTGGGTGTACCCGGATTGATGGAGGTGTATCGATCGGGACGGGTGGCGATCGCCAATGCTCCCGGCACCGGGGTTGCCGACGACAAGGTGGTCTATGCCTATGTCCCCCAGATGATCCGCTATTACTTGGGCGAAGACCAGCTCTTGCCCAACGTCCCCACCTATCTCTGCTGGGAACCCGACCAACAGCAACACGTCCTCGCCAACCTCGACAAGCTGGTGGTGAAGGCGGCAAACGAATCCGGCGGCTACGGCATGTTGGTGGGTCCCCATGCAACGCCAGAGCAACGGCATGAATTTAGCGATCGCATTCAAGCCAACCCCCGCAATTACATCGCCCAACCGACGCTGTCGTTGTCACGAGTGCCGGCATTTATGGGCGATCGAATCGAAGGACGCCATGTGGATTTGCGTCCCTATATTTTGTATGGCAAAGAGATCTACATCAACCCCGGTGGTTTTACCCGTGTGGCGCTGAGGAAGGGATCGTTGGTGGTGAATTCTTCGCAGGGGGGCGGCGGAAAGGATACGTGGGTGGTGGCGAATGGGGATTAGCTGAGTTGCTAGCGATCGAACGGTTGCGAGAAAATCAACTCCCTGTGTGGGAACGCCCCATAGCCATTGTTGAAACGACTTTTGACTTTCACCCGATGGCTGCCCAAAATCAAGTTTTTGACGCTACAGCACTTTTCAAGTGCATGAGGTACAGATTTTTGTTGAGCGCCGCGCTCCGCGCGGCGCTCAACAAAAATATCTGGTTCTATCAAAGCGCAAAGCGCTGTAGCGATACTATCTCAATCATGAAATCTTGTTGTCCCAGATCTCCGGCTTCTTGGAGAAGCCGGAGATCTTTGTGTTCACTGCTGGCTATTTTTATTCTGCAACCACTGCCCGACTACTTTTCCGAGTCCGATCGCTTGCACCTCAAAACCCAGCTTTTCATAAAACTCAACGGAGTCATCGGTGAACAAATAAACATGCTGTCCTTCAAGCCCTGACAATAGTAGCTGCATCATCGCGCTGGCAATTCCCTGCCGACGATAGGGGGTGAACGTCCAGACATCAACAATGTAGGCGTTGCAAACTCCGTCCGAGAGGACACGAGCAGTGCCGATGATTTGAGCATCGGCATAGGCAATCACCGTTGCATAGCTGTTTTGAAATGAAGCTTGGAGTTGGCTGGGCGATCGCCCGTTGTCAAACTCATCCCCAGCCAAAGTAGACTTCATTGCTTGCCAATCGACCTGCTCTAGATCGGTTTTGTAAGTCACTTTGGAAGTCATATAGCCATCCCTCTTTCGTTCTATAGCTATCCTATTTGAATCATGAAATCCTGCCGCCTAAGATTCCCGGCTTCTCCAAAAGAAGCCGGGAATCTTTGTTTCACGGTTGATTTAGGATTGCCATATCTGTAACGATAGTGATTCATCTGACTCAATTATTCATTGTTGAATGTTGATCATTCATTGTTGAATGTTGATCATTCATCGTTGTACCAAAATCATTCATCGTTGAATGTTGATCATTCATCGTTATAGCAAAATCATTCATCGTTGAATGTTGATCCTTTGTCCTTGAATGTTCACGATTCACCAATCCGCCCCCACTATTCATTGTTCAATGATCTCCATCCCCTTCTCATCCCTCCGCCTTCCTGCTTATGCTAAGTCGTGCCGCCGATGCCATCTACTGGTTAAACCGCTACGTCGAACGAGCCGAAAACGTGGCTCGCTTCGTCGATGTGAACCTCAATTTATTACTTGATTCCCCAATGGGATCGACCCAGCAGTGGAAACCCTTGGTGATTACCACAGGCGATCTACCCCTATTCCAGAAACGCTACGGCGAAGCAACCGCTGACGCGGTGATCCAGTTCCTCACCTTTGACCCGGAGTATGCCAACTCCATCCTCTCCTGTGTGCAACTGGCGCGGGAAAATGCCCGATCGGTGCGGGAGATCATCTCCTCAGAAATGTGGGAGCAACTCAATGCTTTCTATTTCATGGTGAAGGATGCCTTTCATGGGCAGGATTTGTCTCAGGTGTCAAATTTGCAAATGTCGGATTTCTTTGCGGAGGTGAAGCTAGCTAGCCATCAATTTGCTGGGGTGATGGATGCCACCATGTCGCACAACGAGGGTTGGCATTTTGGGCAGATCGGGCGGATGCTGGAACGGGCAGACAAGACTGCCCGAATTTTGGATGTGAAGTACTTCATCCTGCTGCCCTCGATCAAAGATGTCGGCAGTGCCTTGGATGAGTTGCAGTGGATCGCCTTGCTCAAATCCGCCAGTGCCTACGAGATGTACCGCAAGTGCCAGCACCGCATCACTCCCCAAAGTGTTGCCGAGTTTTTGATTCTCAATCGCGAATTTCCCCGATCGATCCAATTTTGCCTCCTCGAAGCCGAGCGATCGCTCGGACAAATCACCGGCACTCCCCCCGGCATCTGGACAAACCCGGTGGAGCGAGTGCTGGGCAAACTCCGCGCCCAACTCGACTACATCACGATCGAGGAGATCGTCCACCAAGGCTTACACGAATTCCTCGACGATCTACAAATTCAAGTCAACAGCGTGGGAGAAAAGATCTTCAAAAGAGTTTTTCGCACTGGAAGCGATCGGGTGAGTAATTCGCTGTCGGCTAAAAGCGATCAGCACTCAGTAACAAACTCAAAGCTCATCACTCAAAACTCCCCCTCCTCATGTTGTACGAAATCTCCCACAACACCACCTACCGCTACGCTCGTCCTGTAGCCCTAGCTCCCCATGTAGTGCGATCGCGTCCTCGCAGTGATGTAGCGCAGTCCTTGCGATCGTTCTCCCTGACTATTATTCCAGAACCAGTGCGATCGTCGGAGAATATTGACCTGGATGGCAATGCGGTGATCAAGGTTTGGTTCTCAGAGGAGGCGATCGAGGAATTGACCGTCATTGCCACCGCTCAGATGGAAACCCATCGCACCAATCCGTTCGATTTTTTGTTGGAACCGTGGGCGGCGACGTTGCCGATCGATTATCCAACATCCTTATTGGTGCAGTTGCAGCCCTATCTAACTGCGTTGGGAGTGGGAAGCATTGACCCGATCGCCACCCAACTGGCGCAGGAAATCTGGTACAAAACCGATGGCAATACAGTCGAATTCCTCAGCACCTTAAATCAACAGATTGCGGGGAGTTGCCAATACCAGTTGCGCGAGACGGGTGCGCCCTTGCCTGCGGGGATAACGTGGACGCAAAAGGCAGGGTCGTGTCGCGATCTATCGGTGTTGTTTATGGAAGCTTGTCGGGCGATCGGGCTAGCGGCTCGATTCGTCAGTGGTTATTATGAACCCGACCCAGGCAATCCGCCCTACCTCCATGCGTGGGTCGAAGTTTACCTGCCCGGAGCCGGATGGCGGGGGTATGATCCGACTCAAGGACTAGCCACTGCCGATCGGCATGTGGCGCTGGTGGCTAGCCCGATCGCCAGCCACACCCTGCCCATCACCGGGGAATTAAAATCGGGCGTCGGCACACCGTCAGAAATGCGCTATGAGGTGGCGATCGAGCGTCTCACCGTTTGATAATTAACAGATCATTGGCAACTCAACGCTGGATGACAAAATCTCTAGCTGCCAGCGCCAATCCGTCATCAAATCGGGCAAAATGACCCCCGCCACCAAAGCCGCGAGTCGCCCCATTGGCGTTGTAGAACAGGTCGCCTGTGCCGCGAATGTAGGTGATCAGTGCTCGACTACGTTCCGCTTCGGCTAAGGTTTTGACAGAGGCAAAGCTAACCCTGCGTCCTCGCAAGGCGGTGAATGTGGTTTTATCTAGAACGATCTTGTCTCGGTCTCGGCGGGAGAAATCTTCGATCGTATCTACCCCGATCTTTTTCTGAGTAAACTTGCTGCCTACATCAAAAATAAACTGGTCGCTTCCTTTGCCGCCTGTGATCGTATCTTCTCCGCCCAAGCCAGTGAGAAAATCTCTGGTGCTGCCTCCGATGATCCGATCGCTTAAACTGGTGCCAGTAATTCTAAAGCGCTCAATATTGCTGAATTGGATTGAGCTTGGAGAACTGCGAATTGTTCCAGCACCAGCGGATGGATTAGAACCAGCGTCATAGGAGATGCCTCGGTTGGAGGCTGAATAATCGACCACCAATGTGTCGATTCCGAGACCTCCATTGATAATGTTGTCGCCTTGATTAAGCAAGATGGTGTCATTACCTGAACCGAGGGTTAGTTCAAGGTTCTCAAAATTGCGAGCCGCTCCATCGATTAAGCGAATGTTCTTGGTTCTATTATCAACGGTTTGATTGGGAGCAAAACGCGATAGATCATGAACTAACGTATCGATGCCATTGCCCCCGTCTAAATCATCCGTTGCAGAACCAGCTAAAATCCGATCGTTTAGGGCTGTTCCAATAATTACAAAGCGCTCAATATTACTAAATTGAATTGAATTTTGGAAGCTTCTAATCGTTCCCATACCAGCGGCTGGATTAGAGCCAACATCATAGGAAATTCCGCGATTAGAGGTGGAGTAGTTGACTACTAATGTATCGGTTCCTGGTCCCCCATCAATAATATTGTCGCCTTGATTTAGAAGGATGGTGTCATCACCCGACCCCATGATCAGTTCAAGATTCTCAAAATTGCGGGCGATCGTTCCATCAATTAAACTGAGGCGGCTGGTTGTGTTATCTACTAGTTGGGGAAGCGTGAAGCGGGAAAGGTCTTTGATGAGAGTGTCAATCCCATTGCCCCCATCGAGATCATCGGCACCCGACCCACCAAAGATGCGATCGTTGAGGCTAGTCCCAATAATCTTAAAGGTCTCAATATTAGAAAATTGAATCGAGTTGGGTGAACTGCGAATTGTTCCAGTACCAGCGGATGGATTAGAGCCAGCATCATAGGAAATTCCTCGATTAGAGGCTGAATAATCCACGATTAATGTATCGATTCCAAGCCCCCCATCTACGATGTCTCGTCCTAGTCCAGGGGCAATTAAATCATCTTCAACTAAACCGACAAGGATATTATTTTGGTCATCACCAGTAATAGTTGCCATAAACGTGCTCAAATAAAAATAAATGTGAATTGAACCCCTGCGTAATTAATGAAATCAGCGCCTTCGCTCACACAGTAAATTGGGTATTTCTCAATTATAATTTTCTGGTTTTCTTGATATTAAACTTATCAATATGTTTGGCTAAAATTGTGTAAGTTTTAGCTGAATTAAACCCCATTCAAATTAAAAATGAAGCTATAGCGTTAATTGATTGTCTGAAACGATGCGATCGACTCCCAATTTCCTAAGCCAGTGGGCACCTCAATCTCTTACCCACAGTGCCACCACCTTTCCGGCAGAAATGTACACTTCTGAGGCAATCTACCAGCTTGAGAAGGAACAGATTTTCGGAAAAACCTGGTGCTACGTTGGGCACCTCAGCCAGCTTCAGGGGGCGGGTTCCTATTTCACCGTGGAGATCGCAGAACAGCCGCTGGTGATCGTGCAAGACCGCACTGGCAAGCTGCGGGGCTTCTTTAATGTGTGTACCCATCGAGCAGCTCCGGTGGCGGTGGGCAGCGGCACGTGCCATCGGCTTACCTGCCTCTATCACGCCTGGAGCTTTGATCTGGAGGGAAATCTGCGGGGCACTCCCAACATGGAGCAGGCGGAAGGGTTTGATCCAGCCGAGTATTGGCTTGACGCCCATTCAGGTAGACATTTGGGGAGCGTTTATTTTCGTCAATTTGGATCTGAAGGCTCCGCCCTTAGCAACCCAGCTAGGAGAATTACCGGAACTATTTCAGAGTTATCACTTTGCCGATTGGGCAAGGGTTCACAGC
Organism: Leptolyngbyaceae cyanobacterium SL_7_1; assembly: GCA_012032525.1. GTDB lineage: Bacteria > Cyanobacteriota > Cyanobacteriia > Elainellales > Elainellaceae > JAAUSV01. The sequence goes on along the minus strand of JAAUSV010000009.1, from coordinate 17,696 downwards.
GTCGATTACTACACCGACACCAACTGGAAGCTCTACGTGGAAAACAATGTAGAGAGCTACCACGAATTTTCTGTGCATTCCAGCATTGCCCGGTACTATCGATCGACCGCCGCCGAAGCCCGACACTACTACTATCTGCAATACGCGCCCATCCCCGCTACTGACCCCGATTACCAGAGCCGCACCCCTGATCATTGCTTTTCAGGGTTGGCAGACAAGGAGAAATACGGCAAATGGACAGTCAGCTTGTTCCCCAACTTTGCCTGGATTATTCGTCCCTGGATTGCGATTATTTACCTGATCGATCCACAGGGGCGATCGCGCACCCGCATCCGCTGGGATTGGCTGGTGCCCAATACGGCGATCGCCCGATCGCCAGAAAATGTGGAACCATTGATCGAGTTTTTCGATCGAATTCAGCAAGAAGATCTGCGATTATTACCGGAAATTCAGAAGCGCATCGAATCCAGTGGCTATCGCCCCGGTCGGCTTTCTCCTACGCGAGAGATGGGAACCCACTTGTTTCAGGAATTGGTGCTGCGTCACCTCAGAAATTCTGAAACTGACAAGAATCAGTGAGGAAAGGTGACCGTGAGGAAAGGTGAGGAGCTTGAAACAGACTCGATCGCTAGGAACTAGGTCGTAGGCGCAAAGTCGGGTAAACCAAGGAAGTTGGAGACAATGTAGTTGATCACCATCAACGCCAGCGAGCCTAGCAATGCGCTAACAAATCCATTGCGCAACCGGAAGCCCTCGACCAACCACGCCGCCAACCCAAAGGTGATGGCGTTGATAATAATGCCAAACAAGCCAAAGGTGAGGAAGTTAATCGGAGCACCGAAGAACCGCAAGACGGGTTCTACAAAGGCATTCAACAGACCAAATACAAGGGCTGAGACAAAGGCTTTGCCAACGGTGGAAATCTCAACGCCGATCGGCGGAATTTTAGAGATCAAAATTAGACTTAATGCTGTCGCAACCAAGGTGATTAGGGCGGCAATAATCCAAGACATAGCAAACGCTCCTCTAGGTAGACTATTTGGATGCACGAACGTTACTCACTATAGACTGCATTCATCACGTTAATTGAGTAACTAAATCACAGTCTATCTGGCAACGTTTCTAAGACTGATTTCTACCGAATAATTTTAGGCTTGCACCGATTCCTCTACCGATTCTGATTCCATCGTCCCAGCGTGATCTAAATTACGCCAACTGCGTCCCATCTACGGTTATGATTTTGCTGATGCTTTTGGGGAAAGCCATGACGACAACGTGTGAAAATTGTGACGGTAAAGGATTGCTAAGTCGGGATGCCAAACAAACCACCTGTTATGTCTGCAAAGGGGTAGGTCGGCGCAAACTAACTAACCTAGATCTACTGATCAACTTCCCTCGCAAAGCCTGAACGAACCCGTTCAGGTTTTTTGTTTGAGGGCGATCGCCAATCTACCGTTTTGTCTGATCAGCTACAGATTCGTCAGGGTGCGGTTGATATTCTACACACACACTAAATTTAGTGGTAAGCATTGACGTTTCACCAGCAGCCCAACGGCTGCTTTTTTGTGTTCGGAGAGCCGTAACACCAAATTCTGCATCCTCAGAGACAATAAAACTATGTTGCTTTCTGCGCCAAGCCTTGAACCAACCGACCTCCACCCCATCTAATTCTTCGACGGTGCGTTCTTCTAGCACATCCAGTCGCATCACTCCATTTAGTGTGCAAGACAACCATTTGCAACGAGCACGCACCAGTCTACGGCAAGCCGTGAATCGCTACACGCAGAAATTGCGATCGACTCGCCGCACTGCCCAAACGGTGGAGTTGCAATCTGCCCTCAAAACGGATTTGGATCAACTCTCAACTGCACTGGACAAGTTGGATCATACGGTGGTGCGGATTGCCGTATTTGGCTTGGTCAGCCGGGGGAAGTCGGCGGTAATCAACGCCCTGTTGGGACAAAAGGTGTTGCAGACGGGTCCCTTGAATGGCGTGACGCAGTATCCCCGATCGGTCTATTGGTCGCCCGACCAGTCGATCAGCCCGATCAATGCCGAGTTGATCGATACTCCCGGATTGGATGAAGTGGGGGGTCAGATGCGGGCGGCGATCGCCCAGGAAGTCGCAGAACACGCCGATCTGATCCTGTTCGTTGTCGCCGGAGACATTACCCGCACGGAATATCAGGCGCTGAGCTTCCTGCAAAAAGCCCACAAACCAATCATTTTGGTGGTGAACAAAATTGATCTATTCCCCGATCAAGATCGCCATGCGATTTATCAGAAATTGCAAGCCTTGTTTTCTCGCGCTGGGGCTGGGGAAGTCTTCCGTCCGTTGCTCTCCCCCGACGATGTGGTGTTGATTGCGGCAGAACCTGCCCCTCTGCAAGTGCGCGTGGAATACCCCGACGGGCAAGTGCAGTACGATGGGAAACCCCACCTGCCCAAATCGCTGAACTGCGGCAGCGCTTGTCTAAGATTCTCCGTCAGGAAGGCAAATCCCTGGTTGCCCTAAATGCGTTGCGCCAAGCCCGCGAAACGGAAGAATCGATCGCCCACAAAGCCATCAAACTCCAAAAAACCGAAGCCGAAGATTTAATTTGGGAATACGCTCGCTGGAAGGCGGTGGCGATCGCCGCTAACCCGATCGCGGTTCTAGACTTACTGGGGGAGCCATCACCGATCTATTGATGATCCGGGCGTTGGCACGGCTGTATGGTTTGCCGATGACCCAGTATGAGGCGAGTAGGTTACTGAGTGCGATCGCCGTCAGTTCGGGTGGCTTGGTGCTGGGAGAACTGGGCAGTGGCTTGTTGTTGGGCATGGGCAAAAGTGGTGCAGCACTCACTTCCCTATTAGGCACCCCTTCGGGGCTGATGGCATACTCGGCAACCGCCCTTGCCCAAGCGGGCTTAGCGGGCTACGGTTCCTATCGGGTTGGCAAAGCGGCACAGGCATATTTAGAGCGCGGCTGTACCTGGGGAGAGCAGGGAGCCAGTACGGTGATTCAAGATATTCTCAATCAGGTGGATGCCAACACGGTGATTCATGGCTACGCCGAGAGCTAGAGTGAGGCGGAATTCAAGCTCGATCGATAGCCTGTCCAGTCGTTCAACGCTTTTTCATCCGACTCCACCCCCCGTTGTAGCAAGACTACTCCATCTTGGAATTGGGTGACGCCGTAGCGATCGCTCTGCACCATCCGATCGACGCCCTTGAGCGATCGCTGCAACTGTTCCTGTTCCCAGGGAAACACCGACTGGTATTGCTGAAACTGCCACAGATCGACCACGGCGTAGTCTACGGCGATTACCTGAGAGCGATCGGTCTGGAGCCGCAATTGGGGAAAGCGCAAGGCTTCTCGGCGTCCCGACACATGGGGCACGATGAAACTGCTGGCAGAGACGCTGGCATCTGGGGGAATTTCCGCCAGCAGCGATCGAATCGCTTGCGCATGTGCCACCTGTCGAGCAGGGGAGGTATACACCCACGGTTGAATTGAGTCGGGCACAACCCATGACATGGCTCGATTGGGGTTAGCCGTCAGGGTTAGCCCTAGCGCCAACGCCATACACAGTAGCCAAATTCGCCGGAAGCGCTGGGTGAAGCGGTGAGAATGCTGCGCCCACCAAAGGATTGCGCCATAGAACAATCCGGGAACCAGGGTAATGGCATAGCGGCGATCGAGGGCAAGGGAGCTGGGGTCTTGTCGGAGCAACACTTGCAGTAGCGGAAATCCGGCGATCGACCAGCTCGTAGGGGATACCCAGGGCACAAAGGCTAGGGGCAATCCCTGACCCAGGAGATACCGCAGCGTCAAGCCAATCGGGGACAACAGTTCGCGGATCAAAATAAAAGGCTGAGTCAGCATCCCCCACACGACTTCCACCGTAGAGGCATCCTCCTCACCGACAAATTGCCCAAACTGTTCCACCATAAAGCGGCGGGAGAGATCCTCTGAAAACAGTGGCATCACCACCAGAGTCAGCACCGCCATGTATGCCACGCTCAGTAAACAGAGGGCAAACCCCAACCCCCGCCACTGCCGCTGTAGTGCCAGGTAAAATCCCACGCCAAACAGCACAACTCCGGCATCTTCCCGCACCAGCAGGGTGAGTACCGCCAGAAGCGCCACCACTCTCCACCACCGCTTCTCCAGTGCCAGCAACAAGCCAAAAATGAACAGGGGAATCTGCGAGAAATCGTGAAAATTTGCCAACGTCGGACCAATCACCGCATTGGCAACAAAATAACTGAGCGTGATCCAGACTGAAGGCGGGGGAGCGAGGCGCTGTCTGGCGAGGGCATAGAGCACGAGTCCGGCGATCGCCACCAACGTCACTTGCAATAAGGACAACCCCGCTGGGGAAGGAAACAGGGCATAGATGGGCAACCACAGCATCAAGCTAGGGGTGAAGTGTTGCCCCAAGCGATGGTAAGCCACAGTGGGCACTGCCCCGTCCTGGGCAACGGCGATCGATTCGGTGGAGGAAAGGGAGCTTTGGAAAAAATTACCGTGGAGACTATTCCAAAAAACCTGGTTAAAAATGCCTTGGTCAAAGGTGGCGTAGGAGGGATAAAACTGGTAGTACCGCCACAGGGCTAATGCCGCACACACCAGCCAAAACCCGATCGCTGCCCCTAACACAATTTTTAGGTGGGGACGCTTTTGTAAAAACACACCACTTGCTATCATCCAGCTGTCCCTGATTCTCCATTGCGTAAAGCACTTGGCAGGAGAACAAGGGGCGCTGCCTAGCTGACTCCCAGAACAAACCAGAAAAGCCAACAAAGCAGCACCCGCTTGAACTATTTGAGGATGCCGAAGTAGTAGGCGGCTACGACAAAGTTTCCAACTAACAGTAGCAATGCCCATCCGGTCCGAAATGGATATGCTTTCATCAATTCCTACCTCTTACAACTAACTGCATGGTAATTTCCCATCCTGCACTGCCGCAGCAACGAAGGGTAGGAATCTTACCTACAGACCATTATTAGCTAAGACGTTGCCCAAATTCACTCGTCCTATAAAATTCAACATTTTGACATAGGCAATTGAGTAGGGGCAGCGTTATCTTTTAACTGCTTCACCCCCCTTTAATCCCCCCTTGCAAAGGAGGGAAAGACCAGTTCTCCCCTTTTGCAAGGGGGAGTTAGAGGGGGTCAACAGGATTTGTGTATAGCCGTTATCCCGTCTCCCCAGCGTGGTAGGAACTGCGCACCAAGGGACCCGATCGCACATGGGAAAACCCCATTCCACGGGCGATCGCCCCCAATTGCTCAAACTCTGCTGGCGTCCAGTAGCGCTGGACGGGCAAATGCTCCAGAGAGGGGCGCAGGTATTGCCCCAGGGTGAGGCGATCGCAGCCGATCGATCGTAAGTCATGCAGTGCCTCGATCACTTCCTCCTGCGTTTCTCCATGCCCCAGCATCAAGCCAGACTTGGTGGGAATGCTGGGATCGAGTTGCTTGACCCAGCGCAGGACGTTGAGGGAGCGATCGTATTTTGCGCCCGGCGTACGGGGGCTTGCAGGCGACGAACGGTTTCAATGTTGTGGTTGTAGCAAGCAGGATGGGCACGGACGACGGTTTCCACCCGCTGCCGTTGAGCGGTTTCTCGCCCTAGCCCACCCCAAAAATCGGGGGTAAGGACTTCAATTTGGGTGTGGGGATTGATCTGCCGGATTGCCTCCATTGTTTGGACAAACCACCCAGCCCCGTGATCGGGCAAGTCATCCCGTGCGACTGACGTGAGCACGACGTATCGCAGTCCTAGCAGTTGCACCGATTCGGCAATCTTAGTAGGTTCTTCCGGGTCAACGGGCATGGGGGCATGTCCCTTATCCACCTGGCAAAAGGCGCAGGCGCGGGTGCAGACGGCTCCCAGGAGCAGGAACGTCGCCGTTTGATTGGCGTAACATTCACCCCGATTGGGACAGCGCCCTTCTTCGCAATGGTATGAATTTGCCGCTGTTTGATGATGCGTTGCACCGTGGAGAGATCGCTGGCATTGCCGATCGGTTTACGCAACCAAGGGGGAAGACCACGCACTAATTCACCACGCACTAATTCATCACGCACTGATTCATCTTGAGCGATCGAGGACGGCTGCATACAAACGATTTGAATCCGATTCTTCTCAGTGTGATGAATTTCCCGTCATCTGACAACACCCAGTCTCAGATCTAAGAATTCGGTCTAAACTGGGATAACTTATCCATAGTCATTCACCATTTGCACCATTCCCTCAAATCCTGGATTGTTGCAAATCTGTACACAGCCCCATCATTTTTCGTCGGTCACCACTCTAGGAGTTTGTCGTGGCAACTCACAAAATTCTGGTTATTGATGACAGCAGAGTCATCCGCAACATGGTCAGGGACATGCTACCCAAAGGCAATTTCCAGGTGCTGGAAGCCAAGGATGGGATTGAAGGAATCAACACCATCCATCAGGAGCGCCCAAATTTAATTATGTTGGACTTTTTGCTGCCACGCATGAGTGGTTGGGAAGTGTTTCAACAAATTCAAGCGAAGGCAGAGTTGCGAGCACCACTGGTGCTAATGTCGGGTCGCAAAGAAGAGGTGACTGAAAAAATTCAAGAACCGTTTGAATACTTCGAGTTCATCGAAAAACCCTTTGAGCAAAAAGAGCTATTCGATGCGATCAAGTCTGCCATGCAGAAGTTCAAGAAATGGCCCCAACCCGTGGATACGGGGGTCGTACAAGCCGCTCCCGCAGTGGCAGACAGCGGCAGCGCGGCAGGGGTAGATGCCTTGAAACAGCAGGTTGATACTCTACAAGCGGAAGTAGACACGCTGAAGAAGCAGATGGCGCAACTCGTCGCCTTCGTCCGACAAAAGCTGAAATAACTCGTATTCTCCGTAGATCTAAAGACCCCCGGCTTTTTAGAAAAGCCGGGGGTCTGTTCGCGGGGAGAGCATGATTTAACGATTGCCTCGTGGGTCGAGGGCATCCCGCAGCCCGTCTCCCAACAGGTTGAATGCTAGCACCATCAACGTGATCATCAACCCAGGGAAAATGATCGTCCAGGGGGCGGAGAGCGAATAGCCACCCGTGAAGGAATCGGACAGCATGGTTCCCAGTTCCGGCGTCGGCGGTTTCGCCCCCAAGCCCAAAAACCCCAAGCCCGCCGCTTCCAGGGTTGCTGTTCCGATCGACAGCGTTGCCTGCACCACCAACGGAGCCAAACTGGCAGGCAAAATGTGATGCCAAATAATCCGGGGTGGGGTTGCCCCAAATGCCGCACCGTCTGGATAAATTCCTGCTCCCGCAACGACAGCACCATACTGCGAGTCAGGCGAATGAACACAGGGATCTCCACCACGCCTACAGCAATCATCACACTTTGTAGACTGGGGCCGATGACGGTGACCACGGCGATCGCCAGCAAAATCGACGGAAACGCCAGCATAATATCTGTCAGCCAGCCAACCACCATATCGATCCAACCGCGAAAATAGCCAGAGATCAGTCCTAGAAATGTACCAATACTTAGCCCCAACCCCACTGACACCAAACTGACAAGCAAGGAAATCCGAATCCCGTAGAGCACCAGCGTAAACATATCCCGTCCCAACCCGTCTGTGCCAAACCAGTGGGCAATGCTGGGGGCATTTAGTCGGGCGGTGTAGTCGCGGGCGGTGGTGGGGTCGTAGGGAATTAGCAGGGGAGCAAACAGGGCTAATGCCAGAATCAGCACGGTGAACAGTAGCCCAACTTTGCCGGAGATCGATCGGAGAACTGGCGTTTGGCGCGATCGAAGGAAGACTGTTCCACAACGGAGGGAGGCGAAAGCGTTTCCATACAACCTCTACTTGTATTGAATGCGGGGATCAAACAGGGCGTAGGAAATATCCACCAGTAAATTAATCAGCACAAAGGCAACGGAGACAAAGACAATTCCCCCCTGCACCACAGGATAGTCCCTGGAAAGAATCCCGTCATAGATCCACGACCCAATACCGGGCCACGAAAAGATGGTTTCCGTCAAAATCGCTCCACTCAGCAACTTGCCGAACTGTAAGCCGATGATCGTCACGACTGGCAACAGGGCATTTTTCAAGGCATGTTTGGAAATCACCCAGCGTTCCATCAAGCCTTTAGCTCTGGCAGTGCGAATGTAGTCTTGGGACATCACCTCCAACATGGCGCTGCGGGTGATGCGTGCCAGAATTGCCAGGGGAATCGTACCGAGGGCGATCGCGGGCAAAATCAGATGGGCAAGCACACTACCCAACAGCCCAAAATCAAATTTCAGCAAAGCGTCTAGCACATAAAACCCCGTAATCGGGTCAAAATCCTCCCCCACCCCCAAGCGACCACTGGGAGGCAACCACCGCAGAAATACGGCAAATAGATAGATCAGCAGCAAGCCCAACCAATACACGGGCATCGACACGCCGATCAAGGAACCGCTCATCAGCAGATTATCCACCCAGCCATTCTTTTTCACTGCCGCGACAATTCCTGCCGGAATGCCGATCACACTGGCAACCAGCATGGCAGCAACAGACAACTCAAAGGTGGCGGGCCAGCGGCTTCTGATCTCGTCGATGATCGGGATGCCACTGATGATGCTGCGACCCAGATCAAAGGTGAGCATCCGACCGACAAACCGAAAATATTGCAGCGGCAAGGGTTCATTCAGTCCCAACCGTTCCCGTAGAGCGGCGATCGCATCGGGAGTCGCCCGCTGCCCCAGCAACACCACCGCCGGATCGCCCGGAATCAATTGCAGAAACAAAAACACCATCAAGGTGATGCCAAATAGCACTGGGATGAGGCTCAGCAGCCGTCGGAGAATGTAGCGCAGCATAGGGGTAAAGGCTAATCGCTATTAGCTGATAGCAATAATGGATAGTGGCAAGCTTAACCTCGTAGGTTGGGTTGAGTGTTAACGAAACCCAACAGGTCTATAGGTGTTGGGTTTCACGCTGTTCAACCCAACCTACGGAACTAAAGCTGTTAGCTAATGGCTAATCGCCATCGCTAACAGCCAATCCCTATCCCTAACTCTTATCAACCGTCTCAAACGACTCCGACCCCAGCGGTCCCGGAACCCAGCCTGCAACATTGGCGCGTTTTGCTAATAGAGGTTGGGAGTGAACGATCGGAATCCGCACCGTCTCATCAAACAGGATCTTATCGACTTGCCCATAGATCTCCTGACGAGCGGCCGGATCGCTTTCCTCGCGACCTTGAGCCAGCAGTTGGAAGACTTCCTCGTTTTTCCAGTCTCCTAAATCGTTGGTTGCCCCCGGACCAAAGTGGGCAAAGAAGAAGTTATCGGGATCCCCGTAGTCTCCCGTCCAACCCAACATGAAGGATTGGAAACCCGGAGGCTTGAGCCGATCGGCTAGATACGCCGCCCAGTCCTTGGTTTGCAAACTCACCTGAATGCCGATCGCACTCAAATCAGCCGCGAACGCCTCTGCGATCGGTTTGGGCGTGGGGAAATAGGGGCGGGAAACAGGCATATACCACAGATCGAGGGGGAAGCCATCGGCATAGCCCGCATCGGCTAGCATCTGTTTCGCCTGCTCAGGGTTGTACTCGTAGTTGCCCAGATCCGTCGCCTGGAAATCCGCCAGGGATTCGGGGGTGAAATAGCTATCGGTTCTACCCAGCTCGCCCCAGAAGGCTTTGACGATTTCCTCGCGGTTAATTGCCATCGCGATCGCCTTGCGCACTTCCTTATTTGCCAAGGGTTCATAGGCAGGATTTAATGCCAGATAGCCGACGTTGAAGGAAGGGCGCAACACCACTTCCAGGTTGGAATCGGCTTCGATCTCCTGGTACTGGTCGGGTGCTAAATCGACCGTGAAATCGATCGCTCCTGCCCGCAGTTCCGCCAACCGTGCCGAGGGTTCAGTAATGAAGCGAATCACCAATTCATCTTCGATCGGCTGGTTTTCCGTGTCCCAATACTCTGGGTTTTTGGTGAGAATCACCCGATCGCCCGTGCGCCATTCCTGGAAGACAAAGGGACCCGTGCCCACAGCCGCGCCGGAGGGCGTACCATAGTCTGCGCCCGATTCCTCGATCGCCGCTGGGCTGGCAATGCCAAAGTAGCCAGAGGAAATGGCAGAGGGGAATGCCGCAAAGGGTTGTTTGAGGGAGATTTCGATCGTCGAGTCGTCTACCACGTTGATCGCTTGGATCAACGATTCCTCGTCGCCCTTGAAACCGCCAAACAGATCGGTCCAGATTTCGTAGGTCTTACCCGCATCACGGAATCCAAGGGCATTCTCCGGGTCCCACCAGCGTTCCAAATTTACCCGGACGGCTTCGGCATTAAAGTCGGTGCCATCGTGAAACTTGACACCTTCCCGCAGCTTAAACGTCCAGGTGAGGTCATCTTCAGAGGCAGTCCATTCCGTGGCAAGGCTAGGAACGAGTTCGGTGCTGCCGGGTTCGTTGTCAATTAAACGGTTATAGATTTGTTGTTGAACGTAAATCGAGTTGCCATCGGTGATGTTTCCGGGTTCCAGATTCACGGGTTGCCCACCAGAGCCAAACACCAGGGCGGTTTGCTCCGCCGCAGGGCTGGTGGCGGCATCGGGGGAGGTGGTGGTGTCGGTCGAGGGGGTGCCGCAGTTGGCGAGGATTACCGTCAGGGCAGCCACAACCACCAGCAATATCGGTCGCCAGCGCCTTAGGTGTCGCGTTAATCGTTCAATCATATGCTCTAGTTACCTTAACTATTTCCTGATTCACGAGTTGCAGTAATACGATAGGTGAGTAGTACACTTTAAGTAGTACACAGTGGGAAGTACGGTGGAAAACGTAGGATTAACGTAGGGTTAAAAGCAAATTCTACAAAGATTGCTGTTGATTTAACTGCCTACTTAGCAATAATCAAAAGTTTCTGTACAGAACGAAATACTGCATCTACTGACAACCCATTCCGTTAGCCCAGACACTAAAGGAACCCTATCAGAAGCGATCGCCCCAGACTGTAACCCAGATTGCGTAATCGTTATCGCAGTTTCCTTCTTAATTTCTGTTTAAGAGAAGGGTCTCAACGGGGAACCACCCAAAACGCTGCTTTAGCAAGGGTAAACGGAGTGAAATGATTGCAACTCAACGGTGCATTTCCGATCGAATGGCGTATTCTTAACAGTTAAATCCATCAGTCACCATAGTGAGACGGCGGACCGTGAACACCCTATATTTCGTGACAGCATAGAGGAGAGAGTATGAATCGTTTGGTGGCAACATTGGTGGCGAGTCTTGGCTTGGGAGTTAGCCTGGGAAGTTGTACCGCTCCGTTGCCTGAGGAGCAAACTAGTACAACCACCGGGTTTCCAGCAGAATCGACCTCCTATGCCGTACCCGTAGCCGGGCTAGAGGCTTGCAAAACCGAGCTAGTGAAAGCGGCTCCTGCGGCAGAGTCGGAGTTTCGCATCTATGACTACGAACCCCGCCCGGATGGGTCCTATCTGGTCTATTGGCGAACAGGCGATCAGGAAGCGGGCACCTGCACCGTCGATCAAACGGGCAGAGTCATTAGTCTGGCGAACGTAGAGGAAGCTACCCCCAGCACAGCCCAGACCACCCCAGTCACACCGGGAGGCATCACCAATCCCCCCGGCTCCACCACCGCCAAGTCCGCCGTGCTCAGCGCTACCGACCCCAGCAGTGAAATCAATGTGCGATCGCAGCCCAGCGTCGAATCCGACTCCCCCCACTACGGCGTGGTCGGCGACAGGGTGCAAGTCCTGCGCGAAACCCGTGGCAGTGATGGCAACACCTGGTATTTCGTAAAATTTGCTGACACCGAAGTCGAGGGCTGGGTGCGTGGTGACTTTATCGAAGTTGAGGGAGCCGCCGCACCCTCCGCCGCCGCCACTCGTCTACAAGCAGAAACTTTGATCGGCATGGGCAAAACCGAGGCGATCGCCCTGGCTAAGCTTAACGGGTTCAATATTGTAGACGAGTCCGATCCGGCAATGGTGCTGATGTCCAACACCAGCCAACAGTTGATGCTCACCGTCAATTCTGTAGACAACACGATCAGCAATGCCGTGTTGCGTTAACTCAGTCGATGTTCCCAAATTTCATCGTTTTGCGAATATTGCTACAGACGCAGAGCGCCTCACTCTAGTATGGGTGAATAGGTGGTGCGCCCTGTCCGGTCGTCGAGCAGACCGTTGAATTGGGCGATCGCCAATTTTGCCGCTCCTCCTTACCCATCACCCTATGGCTACCCCAATCCTTGATATTCGCCATCTGTCTGTGCAATTTCCCACCGATACGGGCGTGGTCAGGGCGGTGCGAGACATCTCCTTTCAGCTCTTGCCGGGTGAAACCTTGGCGATCGTGGGCGAGTCGGGGTCAGGCAAATCGGTGACATCGCTGGCAATAATGGGCTTGTTGCCCCCCAGTACCCAACTGCTGGGAGAGATTTTCTTTACCACCGCCGGAGAATCCCCCACTCCAGTCGATGTGCTCACGCTGTCGCCTGATCAGCGCCGCGCCTACCGGGGTGGCAAGATCTCGATGATTTTCCAGGAGCCGATGACCTCGCTCAACCCGGTGATGACCTGTGGAGAGCAGGTGGTCGAAGCGATTTTGCTGCACAACCCCCTCTCCCAAGCCGAAGCCTATCAACGGGCGGTAGATCTGTTCCGTGAGGTGCGATTGCCGGAGCCGGAAGACAAAATGAACCGCTATCCTCACCAGCTTTCTGGCGGGCAGATCCAACGGGTGATGATCGCAATGGCATTGAGCGGCAACCCAGCCCTGTTGATCGCGGATGAACCAACCACAGCATTAGACGTGACGATTCAATCGACGATCTTGCAGTTGTTGCAGGAAATTCGCGATCGCCGCCAAATGGCAATTCTGTTTATCACCCACGATATGGGGGTGGTGTCGGAGATTGCCGATCGGGTGGTGGTGATGTATCGCGGCGAGGTGGTGGAGATTGCCAGAGCCTACGATTTGTTTTCTAACCCCCAGCACCCCTACACTAAGGGCTTACTGAATTGCCGTCCTCGTCCCGATCGCCAGCTCAACCGCCTGCCCACGGTCAGCGATTTTATGCAGGTGTCCACCAGCGAGGCGGGAGAGGTTCATATCATCTCCCAATCCGAGGAAACCGTTGCCACCAATCCCCGGTTCGCGCCGATCAGTGTGGTCGATCGGGAAAACAGGAGTCAGAAACTGCAACACCATGCCCCCCTGCTAGTGGTAAATCGCCTGACCAAAGCCTACCCAGTGCGCAAAGGCTGGTGGGGACGGGCAGCCGACTTCAAAGCCGTGGATGATGTCAGTTTTGAGGTTTATCCGGGGGAAACGCTGGGGTTGGTCGGCGAGTCGGGCTGTGGCAAGTCTACCCTGAGCCGAGTGCTGCTGCGGTTGGTCGAACCGACCACCGGGCAGGTGCTATTTGATGGCAAGTCGGTGTTTGAGATGAACCCTGCCGAGTTGCGGCGGCTGCGACGGGAAATGCAGATTGTCTTTCAAAACCCCTTTGGCTCCCTGGATGCCCGTCAAAGTGTCGGGTCTGCCCTGATCGAACCGATGATCATTCACAGCATTGGCAGTTCTCAGCAGGAACGGCGCGATCGGGCGATCGCCATCCTGCAACGGGTAGGACTCGACGCCAGCGCCATGCAGCGCTATCCCCACGAATTTTCCGGTGGGCAGCGCCAACGCATCTGCATTGCCCGCACCCTCACCTGTCGTCCTCGCTTCATCATCTGCGATGAGTCGGTGTCGGCGCTGGATGTCTCGGTACAGGCACAGGTGCTGAACTTGCTGAAGGATTTGCAGGAACAGTTTGGCTTGACCTACATCTTCATCTCCCACGATCTAAATGTGGTGAAATTTGTCAGCGATCGGATCATGGTGATGAATCAAGGCAAAATCGAAGAAATCGGCTCCGCCGAATCGATCTATCGCCACCCCAGCCGCGAATACACCCAACGGCTGATCAATGCCATTCCCAATGCCAAGTTAGATGAGATCGACGATCGCCAATCTCGCCGCAGCCCGATTTACGCCAGCTAAGGACTCTTACAAAAATAATCTAATTAACTTTTTCTGGAGGGCGCGGCTGAGCCGCCCTCCAGAAAAAGTGATGGGTTTTAATTTTGTAAAGATACTAAGCTGCACCCTAACCCAAGATTTTGTCGTTTCATCCTGAATCGTGCACCATTGGCGTGATAATCTTCCAATTGGCACTATCACGGGCAGCGAGCAGTTATGGGCTGGGACACAACTTTTGCAGCATTGTGCTACGGCATTGCCATTCCGGGGGGAATGCTGGCAGTGCTCCCTAGCCACGCGGCTAGCCCACTGGACGACGTAGAGACTTTGGCGAAGCGATCTGACCCTAGCGGGGTTGCAGCCAAATCCGCTGATGCGGCGCAACTAACGATCGCCTCCCTGCAAGCCATTCCAGAACAAATTAATCCAATTCAGTTTAGTTCTGCCGATCGCCTCAGCCAAGTTCCCCAACCCGACGATCGGTTCCTGCAACCCCAACCACCCCTGCGCCCCCTACCAGAGGAACAGGCTCCCCTGACCCCCACTCCCGCTCCGCCGCCCGTTGCCCCCCCAGTCGCTCCCGTTACCATTCAGATTGAAGCCATTGAGGTGGTTGGTAGTACTATTTTTACCCCAGAGGACTTTGCCCCGATCGTTGCACCGCTAGCAGGACAAACCGCCACCCTGGAGGAGTTGCAACAGGTCGCCGACCAAATCACCCAACTGTACCTGGATGGGGGATACATTACCTCCAGAGCGGTGCTGACGGAGCAGGAGGTGCAGAATGGGGTGGTGCAAATTCAGGTGATTGAAGGGTCGTTGGAATCGGTCGAGGTGGAAGGCAACCAGCGGGTAAATACGGCATATATCCGCGATCGCATCACTCTAGGTGGCAGAACTCCCCTGAATCAAGGCAAGCTAGAAGATCAGTTGCGCCTACTGCGCTCGATCCGCTGTTTGAGAATGTGGAGGCAAGCCTGCGGGCAGGATCGGGCTTGGGGCTTGAGTGTGGCTGCGGGTGCGGGTGACGGAAGCCGACCCATTCTTTGGTCAGGTCAGCGTCGATAACTATTCCCCACCCAGCGTCGGCTCCGAGCGATTGGGTATTAGTGCCGGATATCGCAGCCCAACGGGTCTGGGGGATGAATTGTATGCCTCCTACTATCGATCGACCACTGGCGGCTCCAATGTGTTCGACTTCTACTACCGCGTACCCATCAACCCGATGAATGGCACGGTGCTGGTTCGAGTGTCCCCCAGCGACTACGAAATCACCGATCCACAATTCGCCGCCTTTGATATCGAAGGCAACGCCACGGAATACGATCTGAGTATTCGTCAGCCCTTGGTGCGATCGCCCCGCGAAGAATTTGCCCTCAGCCTTGGCTTTGCCTACCGCGAGGGCGAAACCTTGGTGAGCGACATCGAGGTCGATTCCAGCACCACCAGTGTGATTCGGTTTGAGCAAGACTACGTGCGGCGCGATCCGGCAGGGGCATGGGCAGCGCGATCGCAGTTTAATTTGGGCACGGGTTTGTTGGATGCGCGATCGGGCGCAGAACCCAATGGGCAGTTCTTTAGTTGGCTAGGACAGTTGCAACGGGTGCAGGTGCTCAACCCTGATAACCTGCTGATTCTCCAAGCCGACCTGCAACTGACGCCCGACGCCCTGCTACCCTCCCAACAATTCATCATTGGCGGCGGACAATCGGTGCGTGGCTACCGCCAAAATGTGCGCGTCGGCGACAATGGCTTCCGGCTCTCGGTGGAAGATCGGATCGCTATCATGCGCGACGAGGCGGGCACCCCGACGCTACAAGTGGCTCCTTTTGGGGACATTGGCGCGGTGTGGAATGCGGATGAGAACCCCAATTCCCAACCTGACCAAACATTTTTGGCGGGACTAGGGCTTGGGTTAATTTGGAATCCTCTGCCCGGACTGAATGTGCGGCTGGATTATGGCTTGCCATTGGTTGATTTGAGCGATCGGGGTGAAAATGCTCAAGATGAGGGATTTTATTTCAGTGTGGGATATCGGTTTTAGGAAGAGGAATGAAGTGCTCCAACCAAGCCGATAAGTTCATGTCCATCGATACATTAATGAAAATCGCCGGACTTCGTTGGCGGTTTCTTTGCGTAAATTCATCGGCTCAAGCCCACCTAGCTCTTGCCATACGATATTAATTGGCATAAGCATAACTCCGTTCACGTCAATTGCAGGATATTCATCACCTGGACGATCTTTTCTAATAGCCCAATCACCTTTTACCCTGCGCCGTAAAACCTCTCCCACATAGGCAACTAAATTGTCATACAACTCCACTTGAACCTTTTCAAGCCCATAGCTTTCCGCTTTGCTAGAAACAACATCTAAACTCTTGTATGAATAATCTAACTGCTCATACAAAATATCCAGGCACCTTGCTAACTGATTAATTAAGGCATCAACCTGGTCAACAAGCTGCACTTTGTGTTTTGAATAATATCGCCAATGCTCGACAGAACTACCTCGATGATTAGCATAGTCATCCCTTACTCTCTGCACCCATCGAAGCAGTCGTAGAAAATACTCTTTCGCGTAAATATCTCCTTCACCAGGAAGTAAATATCCTTTGGGGTCAAAGACAAATAAGAATCGATCGCCTGGTAATTCGTATATTTGAGGCTGCTTCTTACGACCATTTCCATAGGTCTCCTCAAAGAATTTTGTGAACTCTTCATGGAACCTTCCCTCAGATTCTATCAATGCTTGAACCTGCTTTTTTGAAAGCCTTTTTGAATTAAGACATTTCTTTTTTGGCATCTTGGAAATGATTTAACTTCAAGGGTTCTACTCCCACAAACTTAAGGTGGGTTACTAACTGCAACTGAAGATTAAGATTAACGTTGAGTGACTTCACTCAACGCCTCTTGAATCACATCATCGCTCACTCCATGACGCTTCAAGCTGGCAACCAGGGCAGAAACGGTATCTCCTTCTAAACGCTCTAGATCAGCCCGAAGCCCCTGTCCAACATAAGCACGCACCAAAGGTTGATAACCTGAAAAACCGAGCAATGGTGCAACTCGCTTCAAATCTTCGATCACGTCTTCGGGAATGCGAATCGTGATGGTTGTCATGGGACGATTTTTGTCCAGTCGCTGTTTTAACGTCTCAATTTTCATAATATTCACGCTCCTGACGGGTGGCTTTACGAGCTGAAATTATCCGAATCATGTCGTTTTCACGCTCAATGTAGACGACGTACAAAAGATTCCATCGCTTGTCTAAACCAATGACCGCATCTCGCGCCTCGCCCTTGCAACTGGCATCAACAACTACAAGGAGTGGATCAAAGAAGGCTTCTGTAGCTTGCTGAAACGTCACACCATCATGATTTATGGGGTTGATCCTAGCTTTCTCATCATTCCAGACAAAGGTAATGCCGTTGAGCACGAAATACACATCCACACTTTGTAGTGTAGGAAAGATGTATTTACATCGTCAATACGTTTTCTTGGTAAGAAGACAACTAATCAACTAATTGCCCACTCCACCGCCGCCTCTGCGTGAATTCTAGTAGTGGGAAACAGGGGAACCGGGCTATCTTCCGGTTTCACCAATAATTCAATCTCCGTGCAGCCCAAAATAATGCCTTCTGCCCCGGCGTCTACCAATCGTTGAATGATCGTGGCGT
>JAAUSV010000346.1 GCA_012032525.1 Leptolyngbyaceae cyanobacterium SL_7_1 | reverse complement strand
CCCACCCCACCCCCTGTCACCAGCGGAGGAGTTGATGCGGCGGTTCCCTCGACTGCGATCGCCGATTTGCAACAAGTGCCGGAGCTAAGCGAAGGCTTACAACTGTTGGAACGGGCACGTCAGGGTGACTTGGCATATTATGACGAAGAGATCGATGCTGGCGATCGCGCTGAATACTATGGCGAATTGCTAGACATGGTAGACTCCCTGACGCCAGAAAAATTGTTTGATCAACTCAAGGAACTGGTCCGCCGTACCCATCGCCGCACCTTGTCCTACAATCCCAAAGCCCACGTCTACCCCTGGGTGGATTTGCAGCCCGACTTGCAAATTCGCAGCTTGTATTCGCAATTAGAATTTGAGCCAGAAACGATTATCCAGGAAGACTTACGGGTAGACCAGCAGCGACGCGATCGCCTGCAAGAGTTAAGGGCTATGGCTGGTTCTAGCCAGTTTTTAGAACTGGATGTGCTAGAAAATAGCTTGCCCTACAACTGTGAACACGTGGTTCCCCAGTCCTGGTTTGGCAAAAAGGAACCAATGCGAGGCGACTTGCATCACCTATTTGCCTGCGAGGTGGAGTGCAACAGTTTTCGTGGCAATACGCCCTTCTACGATTTTCCTGACTTTGAGGAGGCGATTCGATCGAACTGTGGCAAGTCTGAAAATCAGGCTAAGAAATTTGAGCCAGAAAATGGCAAAGGCGAAGCCGCACGGGCAACGCTATATTTCCTGTTGCGCTACCCCGGATTCATTAACAATCAGCAGCAGGAATACACCGCCGATCGACTCAAAGTCCTACTCGACTGGCATCAACGTTTCCCTGTGACTGAGCACGAAAAACACCGCAACGCTGCCATTTTCCAAAAACAAGGCAACCGTAACCCGTTGATCGACTTTCCTGAGTGGGCAGCGGCGATCGACTTTACATTGGGCTTGGGGTGAGGTGGTTTAACCACGGTAGGGGCGCGGCATTGCCGTGCCCCTACCATCTGGGCTATCTGTTATGTCAAGTAATCAAGTAATCACCGTTGGTTTTTCACGACCTGTGAGGATCTTGATTTGAGCAATCTCATCCGCAATTTCAATTAACTCGTCCAATGCCTCTTGGGGGTCAAGCAGTTGTTTGCTGGAGTCGGGTTCGTAGCTTTCTAAGTACACCCGCAACGTTGCCCCTTTCGTCCCCGTTCCCGACAAGCGGAAGACGATCCGGGAACCGTCGGTAAAGCCAATACGTACCCCTTGCTTTTGACTCACACTGCCGTCAATCGGGTCGGTGTAGCTAAAATCATCGGCATACTCGATGGTATAGCGACCAACGGATTTGCCTTTAAAGGTGGAGAGGTTCGATCGCAGCTCTTCAATTAACTGGGTGGCGGGTTCCATCTCCACTTCTTCGTAGTCGTGGCGCGAGTAGTAGTTGCGCCCATAGGTTTGCCAGTGCTGGGTAACGATTTGTTCAACCGATTCGCCCCGGACTGCCAAAACATTCAACCAAAACAGCACCGCCCATAGCCCATCTTTCTCACGAATGTGATTGGAACCAGTGCCAAAACTTTCCTCGCCACAGAGCGTTGCTTTGTTGGCATCTAGCAAATTGCCAAAAAACTTCCAGCCCGTCGGGGTTTCGTAGCACTCGATCCCTAATTGCTGGGCAACGCGATCGCTGGCTTGGCTAGTGGGCATCGATCGAGCAATTCCCGCCAACCCCGCTTTGTACCCTGGAACCAAAGTGGCGTTTGCCGCTAGGATGGCAATGCTATCACTGGGGGTGACAAAGAAGTGACGTCCCAGGATCATGTTGCGATCGCCATCTCCATCCGACGCCGCTCCAAAATCGGGGGCATCGTTGCCATACATGACTTCCACTAGATCGTGGGCATAGACCAAGTTGGGGTCAGGGTGCCCTCCCCCAAAATCCTCTAAAGGGACGCCATTTTGCACTGTGCCAGCAGGCGCACCGAGGATTTCTTCAAAAATCCGGTGGGCATAGGGTCCTGTCACAGCATGCAGGGCATCGAAGCACAGGCGGAAGTTGCCAGTGGTAAAGAGTTGGCGAATGCGATCGAAATCAAACAGTGCCTGCATCAATTCGGCATAGTCTGCCACCGAATCGATCACCTCAACCGTCATCTCGCCGAGCTGAGCTGTGCCCAAGGTATCTAAATCGACATCGTTAGCATCCAAAACGGTGTAGGTGTCAATGGTTTTGGTGCGGGCAAAGATTGCCTCGGTGACTTTCTCTGGGGCAGGACCACCGTTGCCAATATTGTATTTGATGCCAAAGTCGGCATCGGGTCCACCAGGGTTGTGGCTAGCAGAGAGGATAATTCCACCAAACGCTTGGTTCTTACGAATCACCGCCGACACCGCCGGGGTAGAAAAAATTCCTCCCTGACCCACCAGCACTCGTCCAAACCCATTGGCGGCTGCCATCTTGAGGATGATTTGGATCGCCTCACGGTTGTAGTATCGACCATCACCCCCCAACACCAGGGTTTGCCCCTGATACCCTTCGAGACTATCAAAGATGGACTGTACAAAATTCTCTAAGTAATGAAACTGTTGAAACGTCTTGACCAGCTTACGTAAACCGGACGTCCCAGGTTTTTGATCGAGGTAAGGAGTCGTGGAAACAGCGCGAATATTCATGACGATTGGGTCAATAGACAACATCTGAGGCTGGATGGGTCGATCGAGCTAGAGTGGGTGCACGCGGAGTCACCCCGGCGGCGAGATGGCATCACCCACCGCCAGTCTGAGCTTAGCTGAGAATGGTTGATTTTTCGAGTTTATTAGAATACCGACAGGCGATCGAGTCCTGTTTGCTGGCCCAATCCTTCCCTGCACCGGGGTGGAATGGACTGCCACCTTCCCTCTTCGCTCAGCCCGGTCCATAACAGGAAAACCAAAGGATGAATCCCGCAGGGTTCAAAGCCTCTTAATGTACCCTAGCGCCTCCGTGTAGGGCGATCGCCTCCATGCTGGCAACTGTAGCGGTGAACTGCCCTTGGGCGTCCACGGTGATCGTTGCATGCGATTCTGCGCAAGCGGCGCCATCAGCGGCTAGTGAGCTCTGGATCACATTGCAGTAGACCCCGCCTGGTAACTGAGTTTGGAAGGTATGGGTGAGGGGTTGGGATTCTCGATTAATGACGACAAAGCCTCGATCGCCCCGACCAAAGGCAATTTGATTGCGATCGTTACTCCACCAATCCGTCAATTCAAACTGGGATGCTGTGTAGTTACGAAAGCCGACCATGTGGGCAATCGGTTGGCGGCGGTGTTCACAGATCCACTCCTCAAAGCAGCGATTTTGTCCGTTGTGGTAAACCGATTGGGTCTGCCCTTGGTTGTCTGAAGGTGGACCTTGATCGGAATCGTCAAACCGATAGCTAGACATGACTTGGGGATACCCATAGGGAAACGCCAACATGAAAATGTTGGCGAGGGTATACAGTACACCATTCTTGTAGGTCAGGTAATTGCCACCGCCCCCATGCCCGCGTTGTTTGTCGTGGTTGTCGATAAAGACGATCGCCTTATCGCTCGGAGCAAGCCCCCATGCCTCCCCCAGGGTTCTCAGGTGGGTCAGGGTCTGGCCGTTGTGTCCCAAAAATGCTTGACTCACCAACCGCCCATACTCAAACTCGCTGACATCGCCATTGGCGTAATACTCGCTTTTTTTCACCGCTTCATAGCCTGGATCGATCACCTCTTGGTAGACGTAGGGGTCAGGTTCAACGATTTGTGTTAGGCGATCGAGAATTGCCCCCAGCTCGGTTGTGTGAATGTGCTTAGCGGCGTCAATCCGGAATCCTGCTACCCCCACACTGACTAAATCTTGAAGGTAGGTGACAATGCGCCGTTGGACGTGCTGAGAACGAGTGTTTAAATCAGGCAACCCTGACAATTCGCAGCGCGTCACTGCATCATGATCCAGATAGTTGATGGGGGTGCGACACGTGTGGAAATCAGTTAGTTGGTAGAGTCCGGGGTACTGGTAGCGGCGGAAACGGGTGCCAGCGCTGCCAACACCCCCATCGATGGCTGCCATATGGTTGATCACAGCGTCAGCATAGATGTCAACCCCAGCCGCTTTGCAGCGATCGACCATACGAGTAAACTGGGCGCGATCGCCACTGCGGCTAGCCAGCTTATAGCTCACAGGCTGGTAGCGCTGCCACCAGGGAAATCCTGCCTCTGGAATGACTGCATGTTCATTGGGAGGAGAAACTTGTACGGCGGCATACCCTTGTGCCCCCAGAAATTCGCATTCTTGGGTGATGTCTTCCCATGTCCATTCAAACAAATGCACAAAGGCAGTTCGAGGAAGGGGAGTTGTTGGCGCCTGTTCTGGAATGCTAGATGACTGCAGTGTCAGCAATACTGCCAAGCCAAATAGTACAATTCCCATCCAAAATTTCTTCATGACTCACTCTTGGTGGCGCGATCAAGTCCTACGGAAAAAAGCGATCGGCTTGGTCAAACGCAGTATTCCCATCTTTTAAAGAAAATTCTAAACGGTAACGATAGAGCGCGACGGGTG
Organism: Leptolyngbyaceae cyanobacterium SL_7_1; assembly: GCA_012032525.1. Classification (GTDB taxonomy): domain Bacteria; phylum Cyanobacteriota; class Cyanobacteriia; order Elainellales; family Elainellaceae; genus JAAUSV01. The sequence continues at coordinate 941 of JAAUSV010000346.1, read as the reverse complement.
TTTCTCTGGCGGAGAAGTAATCTGGATCTTGAGGAGATAAGTAGATGGCTGTAACTTGCTCGGCAGTGATGGTGGGAACTTCTGTGGGGATGTAATGATAAGCGGTTGTGCTCTCTACTTCGTTGAAATATAAGGAGGGAGCACCGCGAAACTCCTGCTGAAAAACTTCAGTGGTAACGAATTCGTCAGCATGGGGAGCCTCGGTTGACCGTCCTGTGATGGTAGATACCAACTGGCGCAGGGGAGCCTCCGTTGCGCTGGTGCGTAGGAGAGTAATCTGGCGGTTGGGATTTTGGGGATCAACCTTGACAGCTAATACGGGAGAAGGCGCCTCCCCATCTGCCAAAGGAGCCGTGGCGAGGTTAAATCCATTAAAGGCGCGATCGGCAACAATGTGGGGCTTACTCACCAACCAAGACGGTAGGGGAAAGGGAAAGCTACTCAAGACCGGCGACCCATCTGCCAAAAAGCGAGCCTGGAAGTGAATGGGTTGATTGATCAAGTGGCGATTGCCTTCAAACCCAGGAGTGACTATGCTTGGAGCTAAAGGAGCTACCAAATCCACCAAGGTAGTGGTGACATCCCACGTTCCAGCAAACCAGTCAGGATAGACCAAATCTCCTTGAGCTGCACTCACCGGTGCTTTAGTGTGCCAGTCGGGGAACGTGTCTAACCGATCGAGCAATGGACTTGCCTGTCCAGCCTGTTGCCAACTCAAGCCAAGGAGCACTGCACATAGAAAAATCGAGCACCATCGCATCCATAGGTGGGCGAAGGGTAGGCGATCGGTAAGCAGACAAAAAATCGTTGATTTCACAATCGGGCAGGTCACTACTGGGGTGGGGGAGCAACGGAGGCGGGGGAAGGCAAGTTGGGAAACGCGCTTGGTTCAAGAATGGGCTGGGGAATGGACACAGGCAGTGAGCTTGAGGAGGGAGTAA
>JAAUSV010000345.1 GCA_012032525.1 Leptolyngbyaceae cyanobacterium SL_7_1 | reverse complement strand
ACAACGAACCCTCCAGGTTATACATCTCAACTGGTTTTAGTGTTTGAATTTCGTGAATCAGACGGGCAGACCGATACCCCACCGAGCAATAAACCACAATCGGCACTGATCCAAGCTGCTCCAATTGAGCCACACCCTTCGATCGCACCTCCGCTATGGTCAAAGGAGCCAATTGGGCATTAGGGAGATGACTGACAGCATATTCCTCCAGCGATCGGGCATCCCACAACATTACTGAGTTGGGATCTTGATCAAGCCACCGCTTCAGTGTTTGAGTCGATACGGTTTGCACCTCGGCAAATCGTCGCCGGATCAATCGCTTGATCCCAGTCATGGCGATCGCCCTCAACCCATCGATCATTGGTCTGTCCTATCCTAAAATAAAGCCCTACCTTACCCTGGTCTTATCATCACTCAATCAAGCGAGATCTACCATGCTAGAGTTTGCTCCGTGGGATCACTGGCTACGGCAATACGTAGACGATCGAGGACGGGTCGATTACAAGACTTGGCAACGTGAATCAAAACAATCCCTACAAGAATGGTTGCAGCATTCATCGCAGGTCAATCCCAATGATCACACTGAGGATGAACAGTTAGCCCTGTGGTTGAATCTCTACAATGCTTTGGTGGTGGCGCGGATTCTCGATCGCTATCCCCTAGCCTCCATCCGTCCGACCTTTTTGGGAATTCCCAATTGGATCGCCTTTTTTTGGTTCTTTTTGCGTCCTGCTTACCAATTGCGGGGAGAACAATATAGCCTCAACCGAATTGAACACGGAACATTGCGGCGACAGTTTCAGGAACCGCGAATTCACTTTGCGCTGGTGTGTGCGGCGATCGGCTGTCCGTTGCTGCGGGCTGAAGCCTACACCGCCGATCGGTTCGCGCCCAACTCGAAGACGATGCCCACCGATTCATCCACAACCCCGACAAGGTTTACTACGACGCGGCTACAGGGACTCTACACTGTAGTCAAATTCTCAAATGGTATCGCCAGGATTTTCTGACTGTTGCTCCCTCCTTGCCCGATTACATTCATACCTATCTGCCAGACGCTCCCTTGACCGCTGCCACCCCGGTCAACTATCTGCCCTACGACTGGACGCTAAATCAACGCACATCATCATAGAATTTCTTCAAATACGTGGGCGACGCCCCAATCCCCCACAAACAACCGATGAATAGATAAATCATCGTTGCCTTCCACGCTCCCCACCGCCTCACCCGCCGATCGGACGACTGCACCACCCGATTGATCTGGCGAATTTGTCCATAGCGCATCAGCTTAAGACACAGATCCGCTTCCTCCATAATTGGCATGGCTGGGTCAAAGCCGCCGCAGGCAAGAAACTGGTGCCGCCGACAAAACATCACCTGATCGCCAAACAGCAAACGCAGACCCCGGATAAACAAATGGGGGCGAAAAAATAGAGGAGCGTAATAGGTTTTCAAGTAATTGTGCAGCGAGATACCCCAGTGTGTCTGGCGGTCACTGCTCATCAAGGAAATAAACCCCCCGCAAGCGATCGCCGAATCATCCAGCGTTCTACGAATTACCGCGACCAAATCATCGGGAACCAGGGTATCAGCATGGAGAAAACAGAGAATTTCCCCCGTAGCGTGGGCTGCGCCATAGTTTTGTTGAATCGATCGCCCCGATCGATCCACTTGAATTACAACCACATTGGCAGCTTTGGCAATCTCCACGGTGCGATCGCGACTTCCCCCATCTACGACCAAAATTTCCCACGCCGCCGGATGCAGGTGGCACAACCCTCGCAGCGTTCGTTCTAAGTAATCCGCTTCGTTGAGAGTAGGAATGATAATAGAAACGTGCGACACTTCAGCTAAGTACCGATTTAGAGCAATCTTATGCTAGAGCAATCGAGGGTGGGATGTAGTCTACCCGCCGCATGGAAAACCAAGTTAGAAACCCTTGCCCAGCGATCGGGCAAAACCCTCGATCAAGTGGTGCTAGAGGCGATCGATCGATACCTCCAAACTGCTGCTGCCCTCGACTACGAGGATGTGGAAAACGAGCCAGACGAGATTCTCTGGGATTTCGTTTTGCCAATGGAGCAAATCCCCCAATCTGCGGCTGCCGCTTCATCACGGGCGAAGTTAGTGTCGCAGTTTGGTACAGAAATGACGGAAGACGACATCGAAGACGAACCGGATGAAATTCTCTATGGGTTTTTGGAGGACGGTTAGAGAATGTCTGAGAAGTAACAACTATCATCGGAACCGCCCCCCAAAACCCCCAAAACTGCGGGATTTAATGATTATCTCGCTTGTCAACTCATCTCTTAAGATACAAGGGGCGACCGTCAAGCAATCCTTCTCAGACGTTCTCTTACAGCAAGTCATTCTTAAACTAATGATCTCAACCTTACAAGAGCAAATTCAGCAATTTTACGATCAATCCTCTGGGCTGTGGGAGCAAATTTGGGGCGAACACATGCACCACGGCTACTACGGGGCGGATGGGCGCGATCGCAAAGAACGCCGCCAAGCCCAGATTGATCTAATCGAAGAATTAATTCAATGGACACCCATCAAACAGGCAAGCCAAGTGGTCGATATCGGCTGCGGCATCGGGGGGAGTTCGTTATATTTGGCAGAAAAATTCAGCGCCTCGGTGCAGGGAATTACCCTCAGCCCAGTGCAAGCCAATCGTGCGAGCGAACGCGCACAGGCAGCAGGCTTAGCCGATCGAGTCCAATTTCAAGTGGCGGATGCCTTGGCAATGCCGTTTGGCGATCGCGCCTTCGACCTGGTGTGGTCACTGGAGAGCGGCGAACACATGCCCAACAAGGTGAAGTTTCTTCAGGAATGCTATCGCGTCCTCCAACCCGGCGGCACATTGATGATGGCAACCTGGTGTCATCGTCCCGTGACTCCTACAACTCCCTTGACTGCCAATGAGCATCGTCACCTAGAAGATATTTACCAAGCCTACCGATTGCCCTACGTGATCTCGTTGCCAGAATACGAGGCGATCGCCCGCGCTATTGGGTTCCAATCAATTCGCACCGTTGATTGGTCTACCGCCGTGGCTCCCTTTTGGAATGTAGTGATTGATTCTGCCTTGACCCCGGAAGCCGTGTTGGGGTTGGTGCGATCGGGCTGGATCACGGTTCAGGCAGCGTTGTCGCTAGGGCTGATGCAACGGGGATATGAGCGGGGTTTAGTCCGGTTTGGAGTGTTATGTGCCACTCGTTAGATTCAGGATTGGAGCAACCAAGCGCACAGATTTGACGAATTAAATTTCTTTAGTAAAGAAATCTGAAATTGTAGACGTGGTTCTTTTCGCTTTGAGAGAAATTGCGGGGGTCAGCGATATTGCGATTAGTCCCGATGGCAACAGTTTGTATGCGATCGCGGGTAACACGGTACAAGTTCGCGGTAGCATCAACGGCACTATTCAAGGAACACCTGGCTACATTGTCATTGTGGATTTGGCGGCGATCGGGATTCTGGGAGCTCCTCCGGGGGCGGCGGAACACCAGGAACGGGCAATCCGATTACTGGCAATAACCGCAACAATCGGCTGGTGAGTACACCCCAAGCCGATCGCCTGTTGGGATTGGGCGGTAACGATACATTGGTGGGTCGCAATGGCAGCGATCGCCTCGAAGGTGGCACGGGGAACGACTTTTTAGATGGTGGGAAAGGGCGAGATACCTATGTGGGTGGCGGTGGGCGCGATCGCTTCAAACTGTCTCGGAGAGAGGGGCGCGATACGATTCTAGATTTTCAAAATGGGGTCGATCGCCTAGCATTGGCAGGCAATCTAGAATTTGACGATTTAACTATTCGTCGTAGCGGTCGCAATACCCTAATTAGCGCTGGCAGAGATCAACTGGCGCTGTTGTCGAACATTAACTCTAACCAGATTACGGCGGCGGATTTTGTCACCCTTTAGCGGACTAAACTAATTCTGAGCCTAAAACTCACCTTTAGATGAATCCTTGTAGGATTTGATAGGTGGATTGATTCGATCAATGGGTCAATGCATTTACTGGATGAGTCGATTGGCTTACTGGTTGGGCTAATGGGTTCGATTAATGGGTCGATTGGTTCTATTGGTGGGTTGATTGGGTTGCATGAAGAGGCAAGATTTGTTTGCGGAGAGGGGAGGAGTTGGGAAAGCAGCTTTAAACTTGAGATATAGTGAAAGGTGCTTGATGGGCTGAATCTAACCTTGTACTAACTGCTGTGACTGACTATCATGCCAAAACGTTGAAGGATGCTTTTCGACTCTGTGATATTGACCCGCTGGTGGGTGCAGGGTTGGAGCGATACTATGTCAATTTAACTCCGGTTCGCAAGACAGAGGCGATCGACGGCATCAATACAATTTTGGAGTTTCAAGACCCAGGGGATTTTTGCACGCTGCTGTTTACAGGACATCGGGGGTGTGGCAAGAGTACGGAACTTCAGCGGATTCGTCGCCAGTGGGAGCAAGACTATCGCGTCATTTATACGGTTCCGATCTCTGTGTTGTGTTCGTCTAAAAATATCGTCAATACGTTTGGTGAGCCGCATATCGTTTCGATGGTAAATGTTTATCAATTGGTGCGCGATCGCTGCACCCTTAACTACAACTCAGAAGGCATCAAGTGTGTGGCTGAGATTGTTGAGAAGCGAGTGGATACGGCTGAGTTGTTTGAGTCTGAGACGCAGGTGATGCAGTTGGTGCAGGCGAGTGGTGGGCATGTGAGGCAGTTGATGCAGATGGTGCGGAGTGCGTGTCAGACCGCAAGTACTCGCAAACATACCAAGATTCAGCCAGAGGATGTGGACTATGCAGTGCGGCAGCAACAGTTTAATTTTGAACGGTTTATTCCCGATGAACACTATCCGCTGCTGGCAAAGGTATGTTTGACGAAGAACATTACCAAGGATGCGATCGGTCAATTGATGCTGTTCAACACCTCTGTTTTGGAGTACAACGGGCTTGACCGTTGGAACTATCCCAATCCAGCAGTACTACGGAGTGAATTGTTTCAAAGAGCTTTGAGGGAAATCTCACCAGATGCCTGAGTTGTCTAGGGTCGATCGCCATGCGTTTTTAGAGCAAAATCAGCAGGAATTTGCTGAGCTCTTAACCTTTATTGATTTTGCAGCAGGGCTGACGATTGGATTTGTTGAGGTCAATCAAGAAACCGAAAAAGCGATTTTAGTAGAGGCATTGCGAAACCACTTTGCAGATACGCCAATTCGTTTGGAGGTGCTGAATTTCTCTCAAGAGCAAGATTTGCGATTTTTGCGAGACGCCTTGGTGCAGCGGCTAGAGCGAGTGCAGACTGATAAAAAGTTAGTGTTGCTGATTCAAGGCTTGGAAGTGGCGATCGGCATGGATCAGGTAGGGAGCTATCCACCGATTTTGCAAGATCTCAACTTTGTGCGAGATGCCTATCGCCAGAGTGTGCCCATCCTTGCTGTTTGTCTTGCCATGACTATGCATCACCCGGATTAGCCAATATGCCCCCGATTTTTGGGCATGGCAAT
>JAAUSV010000344.1 GCA_012032525.1 Leptolyngbyaceae cyanobacterium SL_7_1 | reverse complement strand
GGTTGCGGTTCAACTCCTTGCGCAATTCCCGGTGTGCCTTCTTCAATTTGTTGAGTTTTTCAACAATATGAATGGGCAGGCGAATCGTGCGGGCATCGTTGGCGATCGTCCGAGTAATACCTTGCCGAATCCACCAGTAGGCATAGGTGGAGAACTTATAGCCCTTGTCTGGGTCAAATTTCTCAGTGGCTCGGTTTAAGCCCAACGCCCCTTCTTGAATCAGATCGAGGAACGGCACGCCGCGATTGAGGTAGCGTTTGGCGATCGACACCACCAGACGCAGGTTCGAGCGAATCATTTTGCGTTTGGCGGTACGACTGCGATAGAGACGATGCTCTAGCTGGCGCTCATTCAGATTAAGCACCGCCGCGATCTCCGCCTTGCTGGGAACATGCCCCAATTCTGCCTTAAGCGTCTGTCGCAATTGCTCGATTTCAACGAGAAACTTGACTCGCCGCGCCAGTTCAATTTCCTCATCCGCCCTCAAGAGGGGATAGCGAGCCATCTCCTTGAAAAATGCCCCCACTGCGTCATCGGAAATGGTTTTGCGGTATCCCGGCGCATAGGTGGTGATGTCTTCACTGCCCTCCTCATCAGACTTAGAGGCAAAATCAGCGATCGCCTCCGCCAACTCACTCACAGAGGTTAAATCATCACTCTCCGCGCTATCCGCTTCGCCTACATCGTCAAATTCTTCGGCGTCATCCACCTCTTCAGACAGATCGCCAGCAAAGAAATCCGCCTCAAGTCTTGTGTCTATTTCTAGTTCATCTATGGAGGGAGAAATAGAGTTTTCTAAATCATGATCGGGGTTTTGATGAAATAGTGTTGCCATAGGAAAAAATAGTTATTCTGTCTTCGATCGCGTTGTCTCAAACCCTGCCGATTTAAACGAAATGGGAAGCACTGAGTCGAAAAAACTCCGGTTACCACTTTACTCACTTCCTATTAGGAAGAAATCCAACCTGCTACTTCCCTAGCTTCAATTCGATCGAAGTCGGGAAAATGAATAACGTACCCCAACTGTTCCTGCCGTCTTTAGCCCAAAAGTCTACTTGATTTATTCCAGATCGGCAACTAGCAAGCACATAAATTAGAGATGGGTGAATTTTTTATCCTAAATCCAACACAAACGGATGAAATCGTTGTTGCCAAACCATGGCTTATCGCTTGCCAATCGATCGTTTGAGGGTTGGGAGATCCTGCCAACGACTGGAACAATCCAACTAGGGGAAATTGTTAAGCACAGTAAAGAAATGGGTGCCATTTACTGACTCACTTGTTGATGACACCTCAAGGACGATCGATCGCTTGATCTTTTCCGCATCAACAGTCTGCGATCAAGCCAGTCAATAATCATCTACCAAGGGTAATATAGTCGTTTGTTTTATGGGTAGAAATCGGGCATTTCCCCCCCGATTCGCCCAGCGTTGACTCGATTCCCCAAGCTCCGCCCACTAACTGTAACAAAATACACTTAATCCTTCCCTCAACGGTTGGATCACGGCTTAAGATCAAGACAGTGAGCAGGGAGCAGGTGTAATGGGCGATTGCCCAGTGCCCCACTTCAACCCCCGGCTAAGGCTCAAACTGCTTTACCCATCTAGCGGTTACTTGACAAATCCTATGAGAACTCAAATGTTTGGTGTGATTGACTCAACAATAACGACTCGTTGGTCTAGCCTCGGCTCAGCCTGCATGGCAACGGTTGTCGGACTAAGCGTGGCGATCGGCAACTCTCCTGCCAGAGCGCAAGCTGTTTCTCACGGGATTTCTGCCCCAGCGTCTGCGATCGCCCAAACCCCCACCACCGCCACCGTCCTCTATGTCAACTCTGCCACTGGGCAAGATGGAGCCGGACGCGGTGGGTCTGCCCAAGCGCCCCTGCGGACAATTACCTATGCCCTGCAACTGGCTAGCAACAATACGGTTATCCAGCTTGCTCCCGGCAGCTACACGGTCGATTCGGGTGAGGTGTTTCCGTTGATTCTCCCAGCCGGGGTGGGGCTGCGGGGCGATCGCGCCACCCTAGGGACAACCACCGTGATTATCGGCGGTGGAACCTATCTCAGCCCCACCTTTGCTGGGCAAAATGTCACCATTCGCCCCCTCAACAACACCCAAATTTCCGGCGTTACCATCACCAACCCCAACACCCGTGGCACTGCCGTTTGGGTAGAATCCACCAACCCGGTGATCCAAGACAACACCTTTGCCAATAGCCACCGAGATGGCGTGTTCATCACTGGCACTGGCAATCCCACCGTGGCAAATAACCGCTTCTTTAACAACGATGGCAATGGGGTGTCGGTGGCACGCACGGCGGGTGGCACCATTCAAAACAACCTATTTCAGGACACGGGATTTGGGATTGCTGTTGGCGATGAGTCTACCCCAACGATCGCCAACAATCAAATCATTGCCAATATTGATGGTGTGGTGGTGTCCAATGCGGCTCGTCCGGTGTTGCGCAACAATGTAATTCAAAACAATACGCGGGATGGAGTCGTGGCGATCGCTGAAGCCCGCCCCGACATGGGCACCACCACCAATCCGGGGGGCAATGTCATCCGTAGCAACTCGCGCTACGACGTCCACAACGCCACTCGTAACTTCACGTTGGTGGCGGTGGGCAATGATATTGACGAAACTCGGATGCTGGGCGATGTCGAACTGATCGCGGCAGGTCCCCCTTCCTCCTTCCCGGATGTCCAGGGGCACTGGGCACAGGCATACATTGAGGCAATGGCAGGGCTAGACGTGATCCGTGGGTTCCCCGATGGCACCTACCGCCCCAATGATCCCGTCACCCGTGCCCAATTCGCCGCCATCATCAACAAAGCCTTTAACCCCACTCCCAAGCGTCCCGTGACTCAGTTTATGGACATTCAAGCCGGGTTTTGGGGTCAACAGGCGATCGACGTTGCCTACCGGGGTGGGTTTATGACTGGGCTTCCCGGTGGTGTGTTTCGCCCCGATGAGCGCATTCCTAAGGTGCAGGTGTTGGTGTCCTTAGCCAGTGGGTTGGAATTGATTGCCAGCGATGCGACGGTGCTGAACCAATATCAAGATGCCAGCGAGATCCCATCTTGGGCAACTAATGCCGTTGCCGCCGCCACCCAAAACAACATTGTGATCAACTATCCTACGGTAACGCAGTTGGGTCCCTTCCGCGAAGCCACCCGCGCCGAGGTTGCCGCCTTGGTCTATCAGGCATTGGTGCAAGCGGGTAAGGCAGAGGCGATCGAGTCTCCCTATGTGGTCAATCCGTGAGCACTGCGATTGGCGATTGCCTGTTAGCTGTTGGCTAATCGCTAATCGCCAACAGCCAATCGCTTCAGAACCAAGGATTAAAGCGTGACCAGCAAAATCTGTGTTTGCCAACATAAAACCTGTCGTAAACAGCGATCGACCGAGGTGCTCGCCGCTTTTCAACAGCACTTACCCGACGGGGTGGTGGTGGAGGGGAGTGGGTGCTTGGGACAGTGTGGGAACGGTCCGATGGTGCTGATGTTGCCAGAAAAAGTTTGGTATTGTCGAGTTCTCCCCGATGAAGTGCCTGCTATGGTGCAGCGACATGTCATGCAGGGGCAACCGTTGCCAGCCCTGTTATATCGGAAATTTCATCTGGTGAACGGAACGCCGTAGGATCATCCTGTCAACGCTGGAAGGAAGTCGCCATCTTGCCCAATTTGACCAACCAAGTCCAACCGCCATTAAGCTTTATTGACCCTGCCTTTAACCCGATCGTGGCGACCGTGGTGCGATCGCTCCTACCTGCATGGCTGCGATGGCACGATCGGGTCTACCCAGTTGAGGTGACGAATGCCGAGTGCCTAGCCCAGTTGTATGAAGACTTCCAAGCGGGCAAGGTGCGGTTTATGTTGGCATTTCGCCACCCTGATACCTGCGATCCGCTGTGTATGGGGCATCTAGTCTGGCAAGCCGTACCCCGTGCCGCTAATCGGTTGGGTAAGGCTCTGGCAACTCCCTATGCTCACTTTATGTATGATCGCGGGATTCCCCTGTGGGCAGGCAAGCAGGTGGGTTGGCTATATTCGCGCATGGGCGGCACTCCCATTCGCCGGGGCAAGATGGATCTGATTGGATTGCGATCGGCACGCCACTTGTTTGCGCAGGGGCGCTTCCCCATGGCACTGGCTCCTGAAGGGGCGACCAACGGACACAGTGAAATCCTTAGCCCGATCGAACCGGGCATTGCTCAACTAGGGTTTTGGTGCGTGGACGATCGGTTAAAGCTGGGGCGATCGGAACCCGTACTCATTGTGCCAATTGGCATTCGATACCACTATGTGACTCAGCCGTGGCGATCGATCGAGCGCCTGCTGACCCAACTCGAACTTGACAGTGGCATTGTTACCCCCGCCGCCGATCGCTTCAAAGACACCCTACGGGATAACGCTGCTCTAACGCCCAAACAGGAATCGGTATTGTACCAACGGCTCTATGGGCTGGGGGAACACCTGTTGCTCTTGATGGAGCAGTTTTACACCAAGTTTTACCACCAGGATTTGGATGCCATGCGGCAGGCGATCGTCGTTAGCCCTAGCGACCAGGCAGATTCCCCAACCCTTGCCAATCAACTGTTGACCCAGAGGCTACAGACTTTGATCAATGTGGCGTTGAAAGTGGCAGAGGACTTTTTTGCCCTCTCTCCTAAAGGCTCCGTCACCGATCGCTGCCGCCGCATCGAACAAGCCGGGTGGGATCGGGTCTATCGCGATGACCTGGACTCCTTGGAAACTTTGCCATTGGTGGAACGGGGACTTGCCGATCGGGTTGCCGAGGAAGCTGCTCTACGGGTTTGGCACATGCGCTTGGTGGAATCCTTCGTCAGCGTTACTGGCCGCTATGTCTTGGAGAAACCCACCGTCGATCGCTATGCCGAAACCCTATTGCTGGTGTGGGAAATGATCACCCGCATCAAAGGCAACGTTCCCTTTCCCCACCCCCGCCTCGGACGCCGCTCAGCACACATGACGATCGGTGAGCCTCTATCCGTTAGCGATCGCTGGCAAAGCTATCAAACCAACCGCCGCCAAGCCGTTGCTACCCTGACTCAGGACTTGCAAAAAGCCCTAGAGGAGCTGTTAGCGATTAGCGATTAGCGGTTGGTTAATCGCTAATCGCTAACAGCTCTTACATTGACAGCGCTCAAAGATCTGCGCCAAGATGCAGAGGAGATCTTCACCAAACTTCATAACCCTCCATGTCCTTTGACTTCCTCTCGTTGGAAACCTTGCAGGCGATCGCCCACACCTACGGTTACGCCGCTATTTTGATCGGGATTTTATTGGAAAACGCTGGAATTCCGTTGCCGGGTGAAACGATTACCCTGGTGGGTGGGTTTTTGGCGGGGAGTGGCGAGTTGACCTATGGAGGAGTCTTGGTCAGTGCGATCGCCGGGGCGGTGATTGGCGATAGTTGTGGGTATTGGCTAGGGGTGTGGGGTGGTTGGACGTTGATGACTCGTTTGGGTAAGGTCTTTCGGATCGATCAGGCGAGATTGGAG
>JAAUSV010000343.1 GCA_012032525.1 Leptolyngbyaceae cyanobacterium SL_7_1 | reverse complement strand
CACCACCCCCCACAGGGATGATGATGCTAGCGGTGGTCATGCCACTCGGTGGCGGTATCCCAAAATGCGCGACTCGGCTCCTCCCCGTCATACAACGCCACCCAAGTAGCCCAATACTAGCAGCCGCAATTCCTCCACTGGCAACGCCCAGCAACACCCGCATCGCCAACAACAGGGAAAAGTTAGTAATAAACGCCCCCGACATGCCAAACACGGCATATAACCCTAGGGCTGGAATCAAAACCCTGAGCTTGCCTAGCCGATCCGCCACAATCCCCATTACAGGAGTAGACAACGCACTAGCAAGCGCATGGGCGCTCACCAACATCCCCGCCCATTTCGGATCAAAGCGCAACTCCTGCATCATTTCTGGAAAAACAGGTGAAACTACCCCTCCTGTCATAGTCGTGAGGCAACCTGCGGCAAGCAAAATGATGAAGATGTGAACTCGATTGGACGGAGAAACGGGTTGGTGGGTTGAAATCGAAGATGCCTTTTTAACAGGCAGCATAAAGCAGCAGAATCCCCAAAATTAATTTAAGAATAAGGCTAATCCTTGTAAAAAAGACAGCTTCCTAGGACAGTTGTAGCGGCTGTCCTCAGCAACCTCACGGATTTGGAATCAACCTGATAAGGTAATAATCACCAAAATCATCCCGTTGGATTAGTCCGTTTGTTGCTAGCAAACCCGATCTATTTAACGGTAGGATAGCGGTTTATTAGAGTTCTTCATGTCATTTCTTAGACTAGAAGCGATCGACGGCTGCTCTACTGTTTCTAGAGTGACCTTTGTGCACCCAATATTGGCAGTTTATCATCCTAATTTCAGGTTCACCCCCTAGGATAGCTATAGGAGTGCCGTGAGTCTTGCTATCAGAGTTTTGGTTCGCTCCAGGCAATTTTATGGTTCGTTAAAGTTAATGGCAGTTGTTAAAGGGTAGAAGTAGAGCAGATGGAACTGGCGACAACGCTTAAAGGTGAAACCGTCCAAAATAAGATTCGACAGGTGGGCATCAACCCCAACTACTGGTATCCCATTGCCTGGGGTCATACACTTAAGCAAAATCAGGTGATTCCGGTCAAGATTTGGCAACAGTCCCTTGCCCTTTACCGCGATGCCAGCGGACACGTGCATGCCCTCACCGATGCCTGCCCCCACAAGGGGGTAGAACTACACAAGGGAGAGGTTCAAGGCGATCGCCTTGTCTGTCCCTACCACGGGTGGCAATTTGACCCGACGGGCACTGTGCCCACATCCCCTACCTGCCGCCTCAGCAAAAGTTGCCCTGTGCCCAGGCTCGCAGCTTTCCCGCTCAAGAACGCTATGGGATCGTTTGGGTCTTTCCAGGAGATCCCAACCTAGCCACCCTCCGGCAGTTGCCAGAAATTCCGGAATACGACAATCCAAATGCTGTAGTCATTCCAATCACGGGTGTGTTTAATGCCCATTTCTCTATTTGCAATGAAAACACCATGGACGTGTTTCACGGATTTCTGCACAAAAACTTGCAGGGCTGGTTTGATCCGGTCTTACTCAAGCTCCAAGAGACAGAATCGTCAATTCGAGCAGATTATCAGGTGCGGTATCAAGGATTTATCACAAAACTACTGGGGCTAAGTACGGAAGCGGACGGAGTTACCACTCGCACGGTCGCCGTTCACTATCAGTACCCGCACTATCACAGTGCCATGGAGGGAGTGTCTTCTCTTTACCTGATGCGCTTGCCCGTCAGCCCCACCGAAACTCGCTCCTTTTCACTGTTGTTTTTGAATCAAGTGCGCTTACCGAAGGTGTTGGTTAGGGGGTGTCAACGGTTGATTGTGCCTCTCATCCGACGATTTCTGTTTATGCAGTTCCTATTACAAGATGTGGAAATGATGGAGAGTGAACAGCGGAACTACCAAATGAATCCAGAACGGCGCTATGTTGAAATTAATCCGGCAATTATTGCCCTACAGCGATTAATCGTCCGGCAATACGAGCAATTTGTGCAACAATCTAGTCAATCGCAGAGTCAACGTGATGGAGGCATCCAAAAGACTACAACAGTGGCTGAAGCATTGTCCAGTCAAGTTGAGTAAATGCCTAGACAGTTTGCCTGAATCAATATCCTTAAAGTCATGCTGCTATTTCGAGCACATTTACTTTAAAGATTCAACAGGATTTATGCAGACCCCCGGCTTTACATCGCAGGTCGCTAAAAATAGGGTTAAATGTCACAATCACAGTTGTGCATGTCCCTCTAGCGTGACCTTGTTGCCAGGAGGGGCTGCACTGCGGTTGGGTCATGTGACCTAGAGACATGAGCGATCTACAGAAAAGGTGAGGGGAGTTTACTGTGCAAGTTGTAAAAGAATACGTTCAGCGTTGGTACGAGAGTGGGCTTGACCCCGACGAATTCATCTGCCACGGCAAGCAAGGCAATCTCGTTGAGATTGAGGAAGCGGAAACGGGTAGACGAAGTACGGTTCTAACCTTCTGTACCAACGACGTTTTAGGATTGGTGCAAAACAAGGCGGTTCAGCAGGCAGCGATCGACGCGGTGCTTCAGTATGGAACATCCAACAGTTCCTGCTCCGTGCTCAGCGGTCGGATCGACTCCATCGCCAACTGGAGGATGAAATTTCTGCCTTCAAGCATCTGCCCCACACGCAGCTATTTTTGAATGCATGGATGGCAATGCAGGCACTAATGGATGCCTACTGCCATCTCGCGATTCCGGTTCCGGGGTTTCAACACACCCGCGAGACGCTAATTTTAACTGATGTGCTCAACCATGGCTGCATTGTTTCAGCCGTGGTCAACGCGGGCACCCGATCGGGCAAGATGTTTGGTCATAGCCCACGGGTACGGGTGCGAGCCTATCGCCACTGCGACATGGAAGACCTATCGCGCAAGTTACAACGCTATGCCCGCCCTGGCGATCGCATTCTGGTTGTTTCAGACGCAGTGTTTTCCATGGATGGCGACATCGCACCCTTGCCAGACATGATCGATGTCCTCTCTAACTACGAGGGCAGCGTGTTGGTGATGGACGAAGCTCATGCCAGCGGAGCGATTGGGGCAACGGGTCGGGGTATCTATGAGCACTTTGGTCTGTTGCCGCAGCAAGCGATTGAGCGTGGGGTTGTGCCACTGATCATGACCACCTTCTCCAAGTTTGCCGCATCGGCTGGGGCAGCCATCAGTAGCCATGTGGCAGAGTTGAAGCCACTGCTGAATGTCTCTCCCACTTCGATCGGGACGATTTCTCTGCCGGCTCCCACGACAGCCGCCGCCCTGGAGAGCATTCGTCAGGTGCGCCAAACTCCAGAATTGGTGAAGCGCTTGCAGGACAATACCCGCTACATGCGATCGAGCTTGATTGAGCATGGGTTTGATGCGATCGGGGAGACCAACGTTGTCCCCGTGATCTTGCCCACCGAGATCAACCCCAAACTGTTTGCTCGGATCTTGATGAATGACCACGGATTGTGGGTATCGCCCATCTGGTTTATCGCCAAACCCCGGATGCGGATCACGGTCAATGCTATCCATACCCGCGAAGAGATGGATCATCTAGTCAAGGGAATGGTGACAGCGCGGGATGCTATGTACAAATCCACCATCAGCGCCTAACCTCGGCTACTGCCGCCGTAACAGTCCGAAGCCTGTTTGGAGCAGCGTGGCTTAAGCCACGCTGCTCCAAACGTATTGTGCTTGTCGCCGACCCGTTCTATTTGGTGGCGTTTCTCCCTAAAATTTCCTCTTTTAAAGCATTGAAGTCATTCGATAATTGCTGGCGATTGGATGCACGCCAGAGATAGCGATAGATGAACCAGGCGGTATAGGCGATGCCAATTAACTCAAACGTCGGAGCAAGTAGAGGAATGTCATTGATTGAGTTAAGGATGGCGAGGGTCAGCCTGACCGCCAGAATCGATCCAAAAACTAGTCCGACGGTTACAATGGGACGCTTATAACGACCCAGGGTTTCTCCCAAATAATCGGGCAGATTGGCTACAAACCGAGTTCCTTGATCCACTACACGCTTCCACTGCTCATTGGTTGATGCAGAAGGAATTGTTGTAGCACCCAAATCTTCTGGATCAATGGGGTCGATCGGGTCTATATCAAGCTCTACTTTGACTTCATCAGCAGCAAAATCCGATGAGTTAATATTTTGGGTTAGGTCAGGTTCCATAGCTACACCTTCGGAAACGACAGTTAAAACAGTTAAAAATGATTGGCTAATGCCATCTTGCTTTGTGCCAGGATATCAGTAGATAGGAAAATTACAGCTCTACAGAGCATAAACATATTGACACTAAATCAGACTGAGGGGAATTGCAAGAATCAGAAGGCTGGTTTTATCTCTCCTACCGGACATTGCAGCAAGAGGGCATAGGGTTACACAACATGGTTGTATTGACAGTCACTGAGATCGAACGCTATCGGACTGAACTAGCAGAAAATGCCGCTGCCCTCCGAGCCTTGGAAATGATTGAGGACTGCGAAGGAGATGTGGAAGACGCCGCGATCGCCCTTGCCCTGCGAGCTGGACAGGAACCCGATCGCTCGGAACAGTGGCTAGATGGGCTAGCAAAGCGATGGCGCGTATTCCTTTGCCAAGCTGATATCCAAGCGGAGTTGGCAGCGGGGACGATCGCCAATGCCATTGCCCTGCTGACATCGGAAACGACTCTCCCCGCTATCCTTGCCACCCCCGTGGTGTTGTATGTGCTTAAGACCGGAGTGGATGGCTTTTGCGCCCCCTTAGGAGAAAAGCGGTGATTGGTTGGCGGGGTTTGGTAGTGGCAGGCTTGCAGGGAACACTGGCGATCGCTCCACTCGCCCTCTTCCAAGCTCCTCCCCTCTGCCCAGCCCAGCTTGAGGCAAGGTTGAATGCCATTGTCGATCGCCCCGAATTTCACCGTGCCCGTTGGGGAATCTTAGTGCAACCGTTGGGGGAGCCAGACACGCTATACGAACGCAATGCCGAGCAGTTTTTCATTCCCGCCTCCAACGTTAAATTATTAACCACTGCGGCGGCGTTAACCTCCTTGGGTGCGGAGTTTCGGTTGCGCACGTCAGTTTATCGGCTGGAGTCTGGGGCATCGGCGGCGATCGCTCCTCCATCCTTGGCTGTGGTGGGACAGGGTGATCCCAGCCTGACGGATGCCGAGTTACACCAATTAGCCCAGCAGCTCCGCCACCAGGGAATTACCCAAATCACCACCCTGACGGCGGTGGCAGAGAGGGATGCGATTGCCAATCCCACGTGGAGTGGGAGGATTTGCAATTTGCCTACGCTGCCCCCGCCAGTCAGTTAATTGTGAATCAGAACCAACTGACCCTCACCCTCCATCCCCAAGCCGTCGGGCAACCCCTGCGAGTTCAATGGCAATCCGCCCCTACTCCCAACTGGCAGATTGAGAACACCTCCTTAACCGTTGCCGCCGAGACTTCAGAGGCGTTGCCACTGAGGGTGGGGCGCGATCTGAGTCAGCCCATGCTCTATGTGTCGGGGCAATTGCCCGTGGATACGGAAGCCGTGGAGGAGTCCGATCGCCATCCA
>JAAUSV010000342.1 GCA_012032525.1 Leptolyngbyaceae cyanobacterium SL_7_1 | reverse complement strand
AAACAGACCGAGGTAGAACTCTACGCCGCCAAAGAAGCCGCCGAGGATGCCAACCGTTCTAAGAGTCAATTTCTTGCCAATATGAGCCACGAGTTGCGCACCCCACTCAATGCCATCATCGGCTATAGCGAGATGTTGCAAGAGGACGCGGATGGGTTGGGTTATGGGGCGATCGTGCCGGATCTAGAGAAGATTCGCCATGCTGGCAAGCATTTGCTGGCGCTGATCAACGACATCCTCGACATCTCCAAAATCGAAGCAGGCAAGATGGAGCTTTACTTGGAACCCTTCCGGTTTACCACGCTCATCAGTGAGTTGCGGAGCACGATCCAACCGATGGTGGAGAAACGGGGCAATGTCTTGACCATGAAGCTTGACCCCCAACTCGACATGATGGTCGCCGACCTCGCCAAGGTGCGCCAATCCCTACTCAATCTGTTGAGCAATGCCACTAAGTTTACTGAGCAGGGAGAGATCACCCTGACCATCCGCCGCGAATCGGACACGACGACCGATCGCGCCAGTGATTGGGTACGATTTACCGTCGAAGACACGGGGATTGGCATGACTCCAGAGCACATGGCGCGGGTGTTTCAGGCATTTACCCAAGCCGACACCTCCACCACCCGCAAGTATGGTGGCACCGGGTTGGGGTTGGCGATCACCCAGCGGTTTTGTCAATGATGGGAGGAGATATTACCGTTGGCAGTACCCTGGGGCGGGGATCGACCTTCACGATTTGCCTGCCGCTGGAGGTCAGCGATCGCCCCCCCGCTCCCCTCGCCCCTTCCAGCCTCTTGCAACCAAGCTCCCTGTCTCCCACCAATCCCCCCACCATTTTGGTGATTGATGACGATGCCCATGTGCGTGATCTCCTGACCCGCTCCCTTGCCAAGCATGGGTTTAAGGTGGCAACCGCTGCCACTGGCGAAGCGGGCTTGCAGCTTGCCCAACACCTGCATCCCCAGGTGATTACCCTCGATATTTTGATGCCGACGATGGATGGTTGGTCGGTGTTGGCAGCGCTCAAGTCAGATGCTCAATTAGCTGAGATCCCGGTAATTATGCTGACGATGGTGGATGACAAAAACCGAGGCTTTACTTTGGGAGCCTCTGACTATCTAACCAAGCCGATCGACTACCGACGACTCACCCAACTGCTGCAACGCTATCGTCCCTCCATGACTGAGCAGCCCTCTACCCCCGATCGCCTGCTAATTATCGAAGATGACATTCCCACCCGCGAACTGATCCAGGATATTTTGCAAAAGCAGGGGTGGCAGGTGAGTGTTGCCGCCAATGGTCGGGTGGCATTAGAACAAATGGCAATCCTGCCGCCCAGTTTGATCCTGCTCGATCTAATGATGCCAGAGATGGATGGGTTCCAGTTTCTCAATGTGGTGCGGCACCATCCAGACTGGCGATCGGTGCCAGTTTTGGTGATTACTGCCCTAGATCTCACCCCCACCGAGCAGCGCCAACTCAACGGCTCCGTGGAGCAGGTGTTGCAAAAGGGCAATTACAGTCGTGATCAGTTGTTACAGGAAGTGCACGATCGCGTGTTAGCCTGTGTTCGCCGTTCACCGCTGGTGCTCACAGAGGATCGTGTGTTATGAACCTGCAAGTCCGGATTCTATTGATGGTCACATCCTTGCTCGCCGCCACAGTCATGCTGACAACGGCGGTACTAGCGTGGGGAGCGCGGCGCTTAACCCTCGCCCACATCGAAGCCGATGGCATTTTGATTGGGCAGATGTTGGCAAAATGGCGCAATTTTCAGACGAGGTTACCCAGGAGGCGGAGGCTAAAACGATCGGTCATCTAACCGCCGAAGCCACGCTCACCAGCTACTTTGTTGCCGCTGCCACCGCTGCCGGGCTTAGCCCCGCCGAAATTGATGCCCAACTCCAGACGATCGTCGATCGAACTGCCATCGATGAAATTGTGATCACCAATGCGACTGGGGCACCCCTTCTCCCCAGTTCCACCCCCACCGAAGATCAGCCAGAGATCGATGAACCTTGGCAAGCCCTGCTGACTGGCAAAACCCAGACGATCGTACAATCAGCCCAGCAACGATCGGACAATCGGGTCTTCCAATCGGTCGGCGTTGCTGGCATCGATCAACCCCGGATTGTCAAAGTGGGCAACGAGGTGAGCTTATTGCAAGCCCTGCAACCCCGGAGTGGGCTGGTGCGATTGACGCACGAGTTGATGGATGGGGAAACAATTGTTGCCATTCGGATTGTCGATCGCAATTTGGTAAATCTGGCACGCCACGTTACCTCTGGCATATCGGGCAGTGAAAACCTCAACAATCCTCAAGACCACGACAGTCTCAGACAGGCGATCGACCGGGGAGAAACCCTGAGCTATCGAGATGGCAAATTTCTCAAGATCATTGTGCCGATCGAGGGCAGACAAGACTCCATCCGGGGAGCTGCCCTGTTGTATTTGTCAACGGCAGACGCCACCGTAACAATGCAACGCAACTTAGAATACGCAAGGCTTATGTCTGGATTTATCCTGGCGGTGGGGTTATTGGCGTCATTGCTGCTTGCCCGCCGCATTACCCAACCGATCGCCCAACTCACCGCCGCTGCCAATGCCTTGCAGGGAGAGCAGTTTCAAAACCATAGCCTCAATCCAGTCGCCACCCGCGGCGATGAACTGGGCATCCTAGCCCGCACCTTTCAGCGGATGGCGGCGGAGGTAAAGGAACGAGAGCAGGGATTAAAACGTGCCCAGGCGGATCTGCGCCACAGCGAAGCTTATTTTCGATCGCTGATTGAAAATGCCTCTGATATTATCGTCATCCTGGATAGGGCGGGGGTGGTGCGCTACGACAGTCCCGCATTGCAGTCGGTATTGGGCTATGCTCCCGATCAACTCTCCCAGCACTCCATCGTCGAGTTTATCCATCCAGACGATCGCTTCCGCATCACCGATCAGTTTCAAGCCTGTTTGCAGCAGCCAGGGTTAGCCCCGTTGTTTGAATTGCGCTTTCGCCACCAGGACGGGACTTGGCGGATTTTAGAAGCACTGTGCAACAACTTATTGGATGACTCCGTGGTCAGTGGAGTGGTGGTCAATTTGCGCGATGTCACCGATCGCAAACAAGTCGAGGAATTTCAACGTGCCAAGGAGGCAGCCGAGCAAGCTAACCAATCAAAAAGTCAGTTCCTTGCCAATATGAGCCACGAGCTGCGCACCCCGCTCAACGCCATTATTGGCTACAGCGAGATGTTGCAGGAAGAGGCGATCGATCGGCAACAACCTAGCTTTATCACCGATTTGCAGCGCATCCATGGGGCAGGGAAACACTTGCTGATGTTGATCAACGACATCCTCGATCTCTCCAAGATTGAAGCAGGGCGGATGGAATTGTACCTGGAAAGCTTTAGTGTGACGGTGTTGATTCAAGAGGTGGTTAATACAATCCAGCCGATGGTGGAGTCCAATGGCAATCGCTTGCTGGTGGACTGTGCAGAGTCGGTGGGCATCATGCACGCCGATCTGACCAAGGTGCGCCAAACCCTCTTCAATCTCTTGAGCAATGCGGGCAAATTTACAGAACAGGGGACGGTGACTTTGACTGTGGAACGATCGCTGGAGCTGCGCCCAAGCGGCGTGGCAACGGAGTGGGTGCGATTTTATGTCAGCGACACGGGGATTGGCATGACTCCAGAACAGGTGGAACGGCTATTTCAGGCGTTTACCCAAGCCGATGCTTCGACCACCCGCAAGTATGGGGGCACGGGGTTGGGATTGGCAATCTCCCAAAAATTTTGCCAGATGATGGGGGGGGAGATCCATGTCACCAGTTGTCAGGGCGAAGGATCAACCTTTGTGGTGCGCTTGCCCGCTGTGGTGCAGCCAGCCAGACCCACCTCGCTGCTGCCCGAACCCCGATCGCAGCCAATTCCGCCGACCTCAACGGTGCTGGTGATCGATGATGACATTACCGTCCATGACCTGTTGCAGCGATCGCTCAGCAAAGAGGGGTTTCAAGTGCACAGTGCCCTGACCGCCATCGAGGGACTGGCACTCGCCCGCCAACTGCACCCCGACGCCATCACCCTAGATGTGCTGATTCCGGGAATGGATGGCTGGGCGACTTTATCGGTGCTAAAAAATGACCCCGATCTAGCAGATATTCCGGTGATCCTATTAACTCTGGTGGATAACAAAAACATGGGCTATGCCCTGGGTGCATCAGAGTATTTGGTTAAGCCGATCGATCGCAACCGTTTAATTGCCATTCTGAACCGCTATCGCCATGGGTCACCCCAATCTATTTTAGTAGTGGACGACGATCTAGCCAGTCGAGTGTTACTGCGACAAGTGCTGGAAAAGGAAGGCTGGCAAGTGATTGAAGCGGAAAATGGGCGGGGGGCATTGGCGGCATTGCAGCAGCACCAGCCAACGCTGATGTTGTTAGATCTAATGATGCCAGAGTTAGACGGCTTTGAGGTGCTAGAGCGATTGCAAGCCCAGCCGGAGTGGCGATCGCTGCCAATCATCATCATCACCGCCAAGGAGATGAGTGCGGCTGAACAGGAGTATCTCAATCAATCAGTCGAACGGATTTTGCACAAAGGAGCCTATTCCCGTGAACAACTTGCAGCAGAAATTCGCAACCTGCTTCAAGCAACACTCCACTCCCGCCGCGACAGTTCCCATCCGCTTACTTCCTAATGCCCTTACGAAGGAGGATCAATGCCCAAAATACTATTAGTAGAAGATAATGAGCTGAACCGAGACATGCTATCCCGCCGCCTAGAGCGACGAGGAATTCAGGTGTTGATTGCCATGGATGGACACCAAGGGGTGGCGATCGCCCAAGCCGAGAGTCCCGACCTAATCTTGATGGACATGAGCTTGCCCGTGCTGGATGGCTGGACGGCTACCCGTCAGCTCAAAGCCCTGCCCACCACCCAATCCATCCCCATCATTGCCTTGACGGCTCACGCCATGACAGGGGATCAGGAAAAATGTCTGGCGGCAGGATGTGATGATTACGATACAAAACCCGTTGAGTTTGATCGATTGCTTGGCAAAATAGAGTCATTGTTGGGCAAGGGTGTCGCCCCATGATGCCGCATCAAAGTTCGGTGCTGGTCGTCGATGACAATGAGGTAAACCGCGATCTACTGTCCCGCCGACTACAACGGCAGGGCTACGAGGTTTTGGTGGCAGAAAATGGACGGGAAGCATTGGAGAAAATGCGATCGTACCCCTTCGATCTACTACTGCTCGACATCATGATGCCCGAAATGAATGGCTACGAAGTTCTAGAGAGTCTCAAGGCGGATCCGCTGTTGCGCCACATCCCGGTGATTATGATCTCGGCGCTCGATGACATGGACAGTGTGGTGCGTTGCATCGAGTTGGGGCAGAGGATTATTTATTTAAACCGTTTAACCCCACCCTGCTCAAAGCCCGCATTGGGGCATGTTTAGAGAAAAAGCAACTGCGGGATCAAGAGCAGGCTTATTTAAAACAATTAAAAAGAAGAACAAGAAAAATCAGAACGATTGCTGCTGAATATCTTGCCCAAGTCGAT